>JBFYZJ010000398.1:0-5280 GCA_041309565.1 Candidatus Krumholzibacteriota bacterium | reverse complement strand
CTCGCTCATCGACTCGAAGGACGTCGTCCACGGGCCGCTCGAGCTGCTCTTCACGGTGGACGAGGAGGTCGGCCTCACGGGCGAGGGCAAGCTCAAGCAGGGTTTCGTGAAGGGCGGCATGATGATGAACCTCGACAGCGAGGAGCTCGGCGCCGTCTACATCGGCTGCTCGGGGGGCGGGGACACGACGCTGAAGTACCCCGTCGAGTATCTCGACGCGCCCGCCGGGACGAAAGGATTCGTCCTCAAGGTGACGGGGCTCCGCGGCGGCCACTCCGGCATCGATATCATCGAGCAGCGCGGCAACGCGATCAAGATTCTCGCGCGCTGCCTCTGGAAAGCCTCCCGCACGCAGCCCGTTCACCTTGCGGGCTTGCGCGGCGGCAACAAACGCAACGCCATCCCGCGCGAGGCGGAGGCCGATCTCATGATTCTCGAAACCGCCGTCGATGAGATCTCCTCGTTCGTCGGCGACGAGACCGCGAAGATCAAGGACGAGCTCGGCGGCCGCGAGGCCAATCTCGTCGTCCGGCTCGAGCCGTCGGATCGCGCGTTCCAACGGATCCTGGAGGCGCGGTCACAGAAGAGGCTCCTGAATCTCCTCGTCGCGCTGCCGCACGGCGTCGCGGCGATGAGCTACGACATCGCCGGGCTCGTCGAGACGTCGAACAATCTCGCGACGATCACGACGGGCGGGAGCGACGTGACGATCGGACTTTCGACGAGGAGCTCGATCGCGAGCGCGCTCAAGGCGCTCCGCGACCGCATCCGGGCGACGGCGGAGCTCGCCGGCGCCGCGGTCGAGGAGAACGACCCCTATCCCGGCTGGAAACCGAATCTCGATTCGAAACTGCTCGCCATCGTGAAAGCGGTGCACGTGCGCGAGTTCGGCGTCGAGCCGCAGCTGAAGGCGATCCACGCGGGGCTCGAGTGCGGCATCATCGGCGAGAAGTTCCCCGGCATGGACATGGTCTCGATCGGCCCCTGGATCGAGCACCCGCACTCTCCGGACGAGCGCGTCAATATCCCGTCGGTCGAGAAGTTCTATAAGCTCCTCACGGCGGTGCTGGCGGAGCTGGCGGCGAAGCGCGCGGTGTAGTACGCGGGTCCTGTCGGCGGCGGAGCACGCAATAAAAAGGCCGGGCTCAGGGGAGCCCGGCCTTTTCACGTATCATCCGAACCGATCCGCTTACTCCTCCGTCATGAACGGGTAGCGGTAGTTCTCCGGCGGGCAGTACGTCTCCTTGATCGTCCGCGGGCTCGTCCAGCGGATCATGTTGAGGAGGCTTCCTGCCTTGTCGTTCGTGCCGGACGCGCGACTTCCGCCGAACGGCTGCTGGTTCACGACGGCGCCCGTCGGCTTGTCGTTGATGTAGAAGTTGCCCGCCGTGTCGGCGAGCGCCTCGGTCATCATGACGATCGCCTGCCGGTCCTGCGCGAAGATGGCGCCGGTGAGCGCGTACGGCGAGGTCGTCGAGACGAGGCCGAGCGTCTTCTCGAGCTGGCTGTCGTTGTAGACGTAGACCGTGATCACGGGCCCGAAGATCTCGTCGCGCATCGTCTTGAAGTCGGGCTTTTTCGCCACGATCACCGTGGGCTCGACGAAGTAGCCCTTGCGGTCGTTGCAGCCGCCGCCGGCGATGATCTTGGCGTCACGGGAGCGCTTCGCGTACGTGATGTAGCCCTTGATGCTCTCGAAGGCCGCCTTGTCGATGACGGCGGTCATGAAGTTCCGGAAGTCCTTCGGATCGCCCATCTTGATCGTCGAAATCTCGTGGAGGAGCATCTTCTTGACCCGCGGCCAGAGGCTCTTCGGGATGTAGGCGCGCGAGGCGGCCGAACACTTCTGGCCCTGGTACTCGAATGCTCCCCGCACCATCGCGATGACGAGGGGCTTCACGTCGGCCGTCGGATGCGCGAAGATGTAGTCCTTCCCGCCCGTCTCGCCGACGATGCGCGGATACTGGTTGTAGCTCTTGATGTTGGCGCCGATCGTTTCCCACATCCGCTGGAACGTCGAGGTGCTGCCGGTGAAGTGAACGCCCGCGAGATCCGGGTGCGTCAGCACGAGGTCGCCGACGACCGAGCCCGGTCCCGGGATCATGTTGATGACGCCGTCCGGGAGCCCGGCCTTCTTGAGAATCTCCATGATGTAATGCGCCGAGTAGACCGCGCTCGAGGCGGGCTTCCACACGCAGGTGTTTCCCATCATGGCCGGGGCGGTCGGCAGGTTCCCGGCGATCGCGGTGAAATTGAACGGGGTCACGGCGAAGACGAAGCCGTCGAGCGGCCGGGCCTCGCTCATGTTCCATATGCCGGGGGACGATTCGGGCTGCCAGCCGAGAATCGTCTTCATGAAGTACACGTTGTAGCGGAAGAAATCGATGAGCTCGCAGGCGGAATCGATCTCGGCCTGGAACGCGGTCTTCGACTGGCCGAGCATCGTCGCGGCGTTGAGCGTCGCGCGGTACTCGCCGGCGAGAATATCCGCCGCCTTCAGGAACACGGCCGCGCGCGCTTCCCACGGCAGCGCCGCCCAGTCCTTCTTCGCGGCCATGGCGGCCTTGATCGCGGCCTCGACCTCGCGCTTGCCCGCCTTGTGGTACGTGCCGAGCACGTGCTTGTGGTCGTGGGGCATGACGCAGAGGCCCGTCTTTCCCGTGCGGACGTTCCGTCCGTTGATGACGCACGGGATGTCGATCTTCTTGCCGCTGAGCTCCTTGAGCTTCGCCTTGAGCGCGGTCCGCTCCTTCGAGCCGGGGGCGTAGGTCAGGTTCGGCTCGTTTTTCGGCATCTCGATCTTGGGGATGCTGGTGATCACCGAATACCTCCGTCTGTTCAGGTTGCCTCTTCCGAGAGCGGGGCATCTGCCCCGCATAGGATGAACAAGCGTTGAAAAGCGGGCAGAAATACGAGGTGCAATATAACACAAAGGCGTGGTGCGGTCAACAGGGGGCGGGGCCGGCGGAGGAGGATGCAGGGAGCGTCAACGCATGGCCGCGGCGTCAGCGGCCGCCGTTCGCGCGCGCGCCCGAAACAGCGGAGGAATCCGCCGTCGCGCGCAGGTAGTCCTCGTAGAGACGTTTCTGCTCTTCGCCGCGCCAGGGGCTCATGTAGTGGAAAAAGTCGAACATGACGAACGACGAGACGAAGGGATACTCGGCGTCGATCTGCGCGAGCACGCGCTCGATGGGGGCCGGCTCGCGTCCGCGCCCGGTCGTTCGATGCCGGAATATCTCGATGTCGCTCCAGAGCTCGATCTCCTCCTCGTCGCAGATCTCACGCATGGCGCGGAAGTACGGCACGACCTTCGTGTCCATGCGCTTTTCCCACCGGTTCGCGCCGACGCCGTCCTGGAGGATGACGATATCGATGCCGGAGCCGGCGAGCATGTCGCCGAAGAGCTTCCGGAACACCTCGGCGGTGGTGCTCTGCGCGAGGCACGGCGAGACGGCGACGGGCTTCCCGCCGGAGAGGGCGCGGCAGTGATCGCTCTGCCGCCGCAGGAATCCGCGGAGCGCGGCGACGTGCTCGGTCTTGAAATCGTAGTACCGGAGCTCCTGCGGAATGTACCATCCCGCCAGCGACGGATGGCGCCCGTAGCGGGCCCACGCCTGGCCGGCGAGCCGCATGCTGAGCGTGCCGGCGCGTTCGAGGTAATTCGGATAGGTGATGCGCTCGTGCCAGCGGTCGATCGTCGCGAGCCCGAGGAACACGCGCATACGATGCTCGTCCGCGTACTCGAGAATGACGCGGGTGGGATCGCACGCCGCTGAATCGGCCGGGATGAAGCGCTTGTTTTCGTGCTCGAGCCACTGGACGATCACGAGATCGATCCCGGCGCTCCGCATCGCGTCGAGCTCGCGGCGCCACGCCGCCTCGTCCATTTGCATCATCCAGTCCTGGTACTGGACGAAGGTTCCCTCGATCCGCCGCTTCGAGGGGGGCCTCGCGCGGGCCGCCGTTTCCGCTCCCGATGCCGACGCGGGCAGCAGCAGCGCAAGCAGGCTGATGACGAAGCACTGCGTCACGGTTGTCATGTCGAGATGATTACCCCCCCTTCTCGACCATTTTACCACCATTCACCCGTCGGTGGCTATTGACTTTATTCGAGCGAAGCTGTTATCTTGATAAGGTTTCGCGCCCGAAAATGCAGGCTTCAGGGGTGTAGCTCAATTGGCAGAGCATCGGTCTCCAAAACCGAGGGCTGCAGGTTCAAGTCCTGCCACCCCTAATTTTTTATTCTGAAGGCGGTTTCCGGCGGGCGGCGCCTTCAGGGAGGGGAACGTCGGGAATGAGCAAGGGCAGGGTCACGAGCGGTATGAGGCCGACCGGGAGCATCCACCTCGGCAACCTGCACGGCGCCCTCGACAACTGGGTCAAGCTCCAGAACGATTACGAGTGCTACTTCTTCATCGTCGACTGGCACGCCCTCACGACGCCCGGGGGGGGAGATGCGCTCGGATACGAGAATGTCGGGCGCATGCGCCAGAACGTCGTCGAGATGGCGATCGACTGGGTGGCGGCGGGGCTCGATCCCGACAAGTGCTCCATATTCGTCCAGTCCCACGTTCCCGAGGTCGCCGAGCTGCACCTCCTCTTCTCGATGATCACGCCGCTCGGCTGGCTCGAGCGGAATCCGACGTACAAGGAGATGGTGCTCGGCTACAAGATCGAGCACCCGAGCTACGGGCTCCTCGGCTATCCGACGCTGCAGGCGGCGGACATTCTCGTCTACAAGGGAGCATTCGTCCCGGTCGGCAAGGACCAGGAGGCCCACGTCAACATGACCCGCGACCTCGCGCAGCGCTTCAACAGCCTCTACGGACGCGAGGTGTTTCCGATCACGCAGGTGCTTCTGACGCAGGTTCCGAAGGTTCCCGGGATCGACAGCGTCGACAAGAAGATGAGCAAGAGCGCCGGCAATCATATCGCGCTCGCCTATTCCGAGGATCAGACGACGGAGATCGCGCGCACGATGTTCACCGATCCCGTCAAGATGCGCAAGAACGACCAGGGGCATCCCGACGGCTGCGTCGTCTACGCGTTCCACGGGCTCTACAACAAGGCGGAACAATCCGTCGTCCGCGCGGAGTGCGAGGCGGGCGCGCGGGGCTGCGTCGACTGCAAGAAGCAGCTCGCGGCGAAATTGAACGAAGCTCTTCGCCCGATCCGGGAACGGCGCCGCGAGCTGAGCGAGCGGCCCGAGCGGATCAAGACGATACTGATGGACGGCGCCGCGCGCGCGCGCGCGGTCGCTCAAGCAACGCTCGAGGAGGT
>JBFYZJ010000397.1:0-3884 GCA_041309565.1 Candidatus Krumholzibacteriota bacterium | reverse complement strand
ATCCGCGCGCTGAGCGCCGAGCTCCTTATGATGATCGACATCGAAGCCATGAAGGATCGGATCAGCGCGGTGCTCGGCGACGTGTTCGAAACGAAAGAGGCGCGGCTCGTCCTCGCCGCGGAGGCCGCCGGCGAGAGCGGGGAGGAAGCGGATGTCCGGACGGTGTTCGACGCGCTCGCCGGCATCGGGGAGCCTGTGACGCGCTCCGATCTCCTCGAGGCGCTCGGATTCCTGAGCGCGCGGAAGAACATGCGGCGCGGCCGCCGGAGGAAATACGCCGATGAGATCGCGGCGACGCTGCCCGCGGGGATGCGACGGTTCGCCTCCTGCGATCTCCTCGTGCCGATCGCGCACGATTCCGGCTGCGTCGCGGTGATTCTCCTCGGCTCGCGCCCTCAGCAGGATCGCTACAACGCCGAGGAGCGGGCGCTTCTCTCGATGCTCGCCGGGCAGGTGGCGGCGTCGCTCCACAACATCGCGCTGCTCAAGGAAGTGGTCGAGAAGCGGGTCATGGAGGAGGAGCTCAACATCGCCCGCTCGATCCAGCTCAAGCTGCTCCCGTCCGATCCGCCCGAGCTCGAGCGGTTCGAGGTGGCGGCGCTGAGCGTCTCGAGCAAGCAGGTCGGCGGGGACTACTACGATTTCCTGCGCCGGGGCCCCTATCTCGCCGTCGCCGTCGCGGACGTATCGGGGAAGGGATTCCCCGCCTCGCTCCTCATGGCCACGCTCCAGGCGAGCCTCCGGTCGAACCTCGACCGGATGGAGTTCCCCGCCGAGCTCGTCGGGAAGCTCAACGACATGATGTGCGAGGCGACGACGGAGGACAAGTTCGCCACGCTTTTCTACGGGTGCCTCGACATGGATAGGGGCGTCCTCGCCTTTACGAACGCCGGGCATGTCTTCCCGGCGTTCATCAGGAGCGGCGGCCGCGTCGAGGTGCTCGGCTACAGCGGCCTCATCCTCGGCGTGCTGCCGGGATTCAAGTACGAGCAATTCCACCTCACCCTCGATCCGGGCGACACGCTCGTCGTGGTCAGCGACGGCGTGACCGAGGCGACGAACGACGCGGGCGAGTTTTTCGGCGAGGAGCGGCTGAACGCGCTGCTCGCGGCGCGCCGCGGCGCTCGCGCGTGCGATGTGCGCGACGCGATCATCGAGAGCGTCAAGGAGTTCTCCGGCCCGAAGGGCGCCGGGGACGACGTGACGATTCTCGTGCTCCGTCGGAAGGAATAGCAGGCGTCGATGGCCGAAACGAACAGAAACGCGGGACGCGTGCTCGCGATCGACCCCGGGACGAAACGTGTCGGGCTCGCCGTGAGCGATCCGCTCGGGATGACGGCGCAGGGGCTCGACACGTACGTGGAGACGCCGGGGACGGATCTCCTCGACCATCTCGGGGGAATCATCGAGCGCTATGGCGTCGGGGCGGTCGTCGTGGGGCTCCCGCTCTCCATGCAGGGGAAGGATATCGAGGGCTCGGTCCGCTCGCGCGCGCTCGCCGAGCGGATCGCGGGCCGGTTCGGGCTCGCCGTGCGCCTCATGGACGAGCGCATGACGAGCCTCGAGGCCGAGCGGGTGCTCCGGAGCGGCGACCGGGATTTCGTGCGCGGCGATATCGACAAACTGTCCGCGATGCTCCTGCTCCAGAGCTATCTCGACGAAAGGCCGAATCGATGAAGAGACCGTCGACGATTCTCGCGCTTGTCTTCGCCGTGGGGCTCCTCGCCGCGGTGTACGTCGGCGTTCTCTATTTCAGCGAAGATATCAAGACCGGCACGCCGAAGGTGGAGATCCGCGTCAGCCCCGGCATGTATCTCGGGGACGTCCAGCGGATGCTCGTCGACGCCAAAATTCTCAAGCATCCGCGCCTTTTTCGATGGATCGCCGTTCTCACCGGGAAGGACAAGCGCGTGCAGGCGGGGCGCTACGCGTTCCTCGACGGCATGAGCATCGCGCGGATGCTCGACAAGCTCGCGCGGGCCGAATTCGAGGTGACGCGGCTCACCGTGCCGGAGGGGTTCATGATTCGGGAGATCGCCGACGCGGTGGAGCGCGACGTCGAGATCGACTCGGCGCGATTCGCGCAGACCGTGCGCGATCCCGAGTTCGCGCGGCAGCTCGGCGTCAACGCTCCGACGCTCGAGGGATATCTCTTCCCCGACACGTATCTCCTGAGCTGGCCGATCTCGTCGCGCGACCTCGCGCGCCTCATGGTCGAGCGGTTCCGCGAGATCTATCGGGAAGAGGTCGCCAGGCACGCGAACGAGGCGGGGCTGTCGACGAACGAGATCGTGGCGCTCGCCTCCATCGTGCAGGCCGAGGCGCAGAACGAATCTGAGATGCGCCGCATCTCCGCCGTCTATCATAACCGCCTGCGCAAGGGGCTTCGCCTCGAGGCCGACCCGACCGTCGCCTATGCCCTCGGCGGCGTGCGCCGCGGGCTCAAGTACAGCGATCTCAAGGTGGATTCCCCGTACAACACGTACCGGAACAAGGGGCTCCCCCCGGGCCCCATCTGCAGCCCCGGCCTCCCGGCGCTGCTCGCGGCGGTGCGGCCGCTCTCGGGATGCGACGACCTCTACTTCGTGGCGACGGGGGACGGGAGCCACATTTTCTCGAAGACGCACGAGGAACACATGAAAGCGAAGCGCCTCGCCAAGTCGATGCGGGAGAAGCTCGCGGCCGCGAGGGCGCTTCAGGACACGGTGGCGAATGCGGAACAACCGGAAAAGTCTACTCCGGAGCCCGCGAAAGAAACCGGCGCCGGCGGCTAAGCTCGCGAAGCTCGAGCGGATCGTCGCGGAGTGCGGCGGGGCGCTCGTCGCCTTCTCGGGCGGCGTCGATTCGACGTTTCTCCTGAGCGTGGCGAAGGACGCGCTCGGGGCGAGGCTCCTCGCCGTAACGATCGCGTTTCCGGCGGTGCCCGCCGCCGAGATCCGGCGCGCGAGGGCGCTCGCGCGGTCGCTCCGCGTGCGGCACCTCGTCGTGCGCGCTGACGACGTGGCGGATATGGAGCGCTTCCGCGATAATCCCCCGGATCGCTGCTATCACTGCAAGAAAGCGATTCTCTCGAAGCTCGTCTCGATCGCGCAGGCGCTCGGGTTTCCGTGCATTCTCGAGGCGTCGAACGTGGACGACCTCGGGGATTACCGCCCGGGGCACCGGGCGGTGAGGGAGCTCGGCGCGCGGAGTCCGCTCGTCGAGGCCGGGATCACGAAGGCGGACATCCGCGCCCTCTCGAAGAAGCGCGGCCTTCCGACGTGGAACAAGCCGTCGGCGGCCTGCCTCGCCTCGCGAATCCCCTACGGCGAGACGATCACGAGGGAGAAGCTCGGGCGCATCGAGAAGGGGGAGGCCTACCTCGCGAAGCTCGGCTTCGGGGCCGTTCGCCTGCGCCACCACGGCGATCTCGCGCGGATCGAGGTTCCCGCGGGGGAAATTCCGCGGCTCGCGAGCGGCGCCTTGCGCGGCCGTGTCGCCGCAAAGCTGAAGGCCCTCGGCTTCCGGTACGTCACGTTCGATCTCGAGGGGTATCGCTCGGGGAGCTTGAACGAGGCGCTCCCCGCGGCCGGGAGAAAGCGGGCCGCGCCGAAGCGTTCTTGACATCGGCCCCGCAATGGCTATTATTGAAAAAGGCTGTTCAATCGATTCGCCAAAGAGAGGATTTTGAAATGCACGCCCTTCGAAAATACCGCCACGTGTTCATGATCGCCGGGCTCGTCTTGATCGTCGCCGGCTACGTGTTCCTCGGCTACGGCTCGATCTCCCTCGCCCCGGTGCTCCTCGTACTCGGATACTGCGTCCTCGTACCGATGGCGCTCCTCTAAGGCCGACTCGGGCGAATAGCTCAGCTGGTCAGAGCGCCTGCCTTACAAGCAGGAGGT
>JBFYZJ010000396.1:0-5176 GCA_041309565.1 Candidatus Krumholzibacteriota bacterium | reverse complement strand
ACCTCGATTCGTCGTCGGCGGGAGAGCTCGAGGGCATCCTCGAAAGCGCGTACGAGTACGGCAGCCGGAAGATCATCGTCGATCTCACGGACGTGACGTATGTCTCGAGCGGCGGGTGGGGGATATTCACGGGCAGGGTGAAAACGCTCCGGGAGGGAGAGGGGGACGTCGTCCTCGCCGGCATGTCGAGCGAGGTGTACGACATCTACGAGCTTCTCGGATTCCAGGAGATCATCATGCAATTCGCCGACGTCACCTCGGCCGTCGGGTACATTTCGCTGCCGTTCGCCGAGCGGCAGAAGCGGCTCGAGGAGGCGACGCGGCGCAGCGCGGCCCTCAGGCCGCTCGAGATCAGGCAGTCCGCTGAGTCGCCCGGCGCGCCCGAGGTCGTCGAGGAGGAAGGCGCCGAATCCCCGTTCACGGCGCTCAAGATCGAGGCGGGAACCGTCGGCGACCGCGGCGAGATCACGATTCTCTCGCTCGACGGGGTCATCGACACGGTGAGCTGCGTCAAGCTTCGTTCGGTTCTCGACAGTTTCGTCGACCGGGGCATCGTGAAGCTCGTCGTCGACATGTCGCGCGTGGAATACGTGAGCTCGAGCGGATGGGGCGTCTTCGCGTCGCGGATCAAGGACATCCGCGCGCGCGACGGCGATATCAAGATCTTCGGCATGGATGAGGAAGTTCACGGCATCTTTCACATGCTCGGATTCGACTCCATCATGCGCTCGTTCGGGGTCCTCGGCGAGGCGATCGAGAATTTCAGCGTTCCGGCGCCCGCGGAGGAGGAAAACGGCGATATCCTCGAGACGGGAGGGCCCGCCGCGCGCGGTCCCGAGGTTCCCGCCGCCGCGAAATCAGCCCAGCCGGGGCTCGCGATCGGCGTCGCCAAGGCGTCCGACGGCCCGAAGGGAACGATCGTGCTCTCGGTCGGGGGAGCCGTCGACTCCTCCACCTCGGACGAGCTGGAAGCCAGGCTCGATCAGTGTCTCGCCGAGAATCCCGCGCACCTTGTGCTCGATCTCTCCGATGTGGTATATATCAGCAGCAGCGGTTGGGGCATCGTCGTGAAATACATGCAGCGGCTGGGAACGGCGGGGGGAACGCTCGCGCTCGCCGGCATGAGCTCAGCCATCCTGAAGATATTCAGAGACCTCGGATTCGAGCCGCTCATTCAGCACTTCGGGACGATCGAGCGCGCGCTCGAGCAGCTTCGGCTTCCGAAGACGCTGGGGGACGCCGCCCGCAAGGAAAAGGCATCGCCGAGGAGAACGGCTGAGCGCCCGAAGACGGACGCCGCGGAGCCCGCCGCGCCGGCGGCGGGTGAACCGGATCTCGCGACCGCGCTCCTCGGGAAGGCGGACATCATTCCGCTCGAGCCGCTCAAGACCACGAAGGAAGACGAGAAGGTCATCTTCATCGACTTCAAGCAGCGCACCGACGTGCGGGAGGACAAGGACCGCCGCATCAAGAAAATGGGATGGGATGAATACGGCAAGAAACTCTCGGAGCGCGATAAGGGCCCGAAACGCGGGGAATAGGCGCCGATGAAGCGATACGCCATCATGACCATGAAGGGGGGAACGGGGAAGACCACGACCGCGGTCAGCCTCGCGCACGGATTATCGCTGTCCGGGCGGCGCGTTCTCCTCATCGATTGCGATCCCCAGCGGAGCGTGGCGGTGACCTTCGGCGTCGAGAGCCCCAAGGGGCTCGCGGATCTCTTGGCCTCGGGAGACGTCGAGATTCTGCAGGTGCGAGACAATCTCTTCTTCATCGATTCGGGTGGACGGAAGCTCGCCGAGGTCGAGCTCAAGCTCGGTGTCCGCGAGCATCGCGAGCGGCGGCTCACGGATGCGCTCAAGCACCTCAAGGGATGCGATTACGTGATATGCGACTGCTCGCCGTCGCTCAACCTCATCAACATCAACGCGCTCGCGTACTGTGACGAGGTCATCATCCCCGTCTCGATGGACTACCTCTCGAGCGCGGGAGCGGAGCAGACGGCGGGGATCGTCGAGGAGATCAGAGCGCTGGGCAGCCGGAATTCCGTTTCGTTCCGGCTGCTTCCCACGTTCTACGATTCCCGGGTCCGTCTGTCGCACCTGATGCTCGGCGAGCTCCGCGAGCGCTACGGAGACCGGATCTTCTCGACGATCATACGGATGAACGCGTCGATACGGGAGGCGCCCGGCCAGAACAAGACCATTTTCGAGCACGCGCCGCTTTCGCGGGGCGCGTTTGATTATTATCATCTCACCGAGGAGATACTCGGGCTGGAACGTTCGGGCACCGAGACCGTCGAGGCGGCCCCGGTTCTCTAGCGTGCGATTTCCGACGGCGGGTCCGGCGCGCCGTCCGGAGGAAGGCATCGTGACCAGTTTCGAATTGCGAGAAGAGATCGATCACGGGGGGAAGAAGTACTTTCTGCAGACGAGTCTCCTGCCGAAGAAGGGGATCATCCAGAGCTCGTTCTTCCGGGACGGCGTTCTCTTCGACACCGTTCAGGCGGCGGCCGACCATGCGGGGAAGCCCGACGACCTTCGCCGCGCGACGAAGGAGGCGCACCTCGAGAACAAGCGGAAATTCCTCGCCGTGCTCGGCGCGAGCGAGCGCATCCGCTCGTCGGAGGATCCGAAGCTGCACCTCAAAATCGCGCAGGCGCTCTTCAAGCGCCGTCTCTATCAGGAGGCGATTCAGGAAGCCCAGAAATCGACCAGGAAGGGGAGCAGGGACTCCCTCTCGGCCATGCTCGTCGGGGAATCGTACTACGAGATGGGCGATTTCGAGAAGGCCTTCGAGGCGATGCGGGCGGGCATCGAGGTCACGCCGGACTACCCCGACATGCACAATCTGCTCGGCAAGATCTATCTGAAGCAGCAGCGCTGCCGGCCGGCGATCGAGAGCTTCAAACGGGCCATCGAGCTCAATCTCTACTACGGAGAGCCGTACCTCAATCTCGCGCGCGCGTATCTCCTCAATACCATCGTGAAAGAGGATTACGATCTCTCGCGCGATATCGACGCGGCCGTCATGGGCAATCTCGAGCGCGCGGAGCAGCTCGACCCCTATCTCATGCACGATCGTCTCGAGGAGGCGCGCTCGCTGTTCCGGGCCAAGGATTTCGACGGAGCCTACGGCGTTCTGGAATCCGTGAAACAACCGTCGATGCGCGGCGGCATCGACGACATCATCCTCGATCTCTCCCTGATGCTCCTCTCGGACGGCGCCGAGTTCCGCGAGGCGGAGATCGAGGAACATCTCGAGCGGATCCGGGAAATCGTCGACCAGAATCCAACCTTCGCCGATGGATACAACAGCCTTGGCATTCTATATACCGCAAAATGCAAGATATACATGGACATGGCGAGCGAGGCCTTCCGCAAGGCCCTCGAGATAAACGCGAACTACCAGAAAGCCCAGAAAAACCTGCGGTTATCCGAGAACGACCGGCAGGGCATATTTATCCTTCTTAAGGCATTATTGGACTGAAGTTTGCTACTATGGGGACAGGCGCTGGAGAGGACTGGCAGAATTATGGACAAACTCGCCATCGATGAGGAATGCGTAGATAACGTCGTCGTCCTGAAGCTGCGCGGGATCGTCGACTCGGGAACGGCGCAGTTCCTCGAGGACAAGTTCAACGAGCTCGTTTCGTCGAACAGCGTGCGGATCGTCGCCGATCTCAGCGACGTGAACTACATCAGTTCCGCGGGGTGGGGCATCTTCGTCGGCGAGATCAAGGGAATCAGACAGCGCAACGGGGATATCAAACTGGCATCGATGCACGCGGACGTGCGGGAGGTATTCGACCTGCTCGAGTTCAACACCCTCCTCAAGCCGTACGGCACGAAGGAGGAGGCGCTCGCCGCCTTCGCGATGCATCAGAATACGAAAATTCATGGCGGGTGAAAGGGTTTAAGAAACGAGGTTGAGATGGAAGGGATCAACGTATCTTTTTCGAGGCCTGAAGACAATGCGGATGTGTCGGTCCTGTCCGTTCAGGGGTACGTCGATACCACCACATCGGCCGAGCTCGAGGAGAGCCTCAAGCGGCTCCTCAAGAAGGGCCGCTTCAACATCGTCATCGACCTCGGCGGCGTGAACTACATCAGTTCAGCGGGCTGGGGCATCTTCATCAGCGAGATCAAGTCGATCCGCGAAAACGGCGGCGACCTGCGGCTCGCGGGGATGATCGGGGACGTTTTCGAGGTGTTCGAGCTGCTCGAGTTTCAGACGATTCTTCAGAGCTTCGATACGGTGGAAGAGGCGATCAAGAGCTACAAGAAGGCGCCGGGCGACGCCGGATCGAAACCGGCGGACGCCGCCGAGGATTCGATCTCCGAGCACCGCGTCGCCAGCTCGCCGGGCCGCAAGGACGACTAGGAGCGCCCCGGTTCCGCGCGCGCCGACAATCCCCGCGATCATTCGATGCGCCCCGCCGGGCCGCCCGGCGGGTTTTCGCTTTTGACGCCGGCCCCGCTCTCTGCTAGCATCCATCGACCGCACACGAGCGAGGAATACATCGATGCATCCCGTGCTCTGGAAAGCTCTCGTCGCCGTCGCGCTCGCGGCGGCGACCGTCGTCCTGTACCGGCGGACGTTTCCGCCCGTGTCGGGGCCGCGGCGCGCCGTCCTCGCCTCGCTGCGGATCGGGGCGTTCGCGCTCCTCGCCCTGCTGCTCTTCAATCCCGTTTTCGTCTCGAAAGCCGTCGAGGTCAGGAACCCGCTCGTTCTCGCCCTCATCGATCGATCCCGCAGCATGGGCATCGCCGATTCGGAGGGGCGGACGAGGCTCGACGACGCGCGCCGGCGGCTCGAGCGCCTTCGGGGGACGCTCGGCGGCGCGGGCGCTGATTTCGAAGCGGTGCCGTTCGCGGAAACGCTCGCCGAGGCCCCGCTCGAGCCCGACAGCGCGCTCGCGGCCGACGGCGAGGGCACGGATATACGAGGCGCCCTCGAAGCCGCGCGGCTGCGCTATCGCGCCCTGAATCTCGCGGCGATCGTGCTCCTCACGGACGGGCGCGTCACGCGCGGCATGGTCTCGACGGGGGAGCGTCCCGGCGTGCACGTGTACGCCGTCGGATTCGGCGACACGCTTCGGGGAGCCGGTGTCTCGATCGAGGAGGTCGTCGCCGATCGCATCGCGTACCGCGGCACGAAGGTCCCCGTCGAA
>JBFYZJ010000395.1:0-4047 GCA_041309565.1 Candidatus Krumholzibacteriota bacterium | reverse complement strand
GCCTCGCCGGCCTCAGCAAGGACGAAGCGAAGAAGCTCCTCATCACGAATCTGGAGAGCGAGGCGCGGCACGAGGCGGCGAAGAAGATACGGGAGATCCGCGAGGAGGCCGAGCGCAACGCCGTCAAGGAAAGCCGCGAGATTCTGACGCTCGCCATCGAGCGGTGCGCGGCCGATCACGTCGTGGAGTCGACCGTGTCGGTCGTGGATCTGCCGAGCGACGAGATGAAGGGGCGCATCATCGGCCGCGAGGGGCGCAACATCAGGGCGTTCGAAAGCGCGACGGGCATCGACGTCATCATCGACGACACGCCGGAAGCGGTCATTCTCTCGGGATTCGACCCGATCAGACGCGAGGTCGCCCGGCTCTCGCTCGAGAAGCTCGTCAAGGACGGCCGCATTCATCCGGGCCGCATCGAGGAGGTCGTCGAGAAGACGCGGAAGGAGCTCCTCGAGGAGATCCGCGAGATCGGCGAGCAAACCTGTCTCGAGCTCAACATCCACGGCCTGCACCCCGAGCTCGTGAAGCTCCTCGGCCGTCTCAAGTACCGCACGTCGTACGGGCAGAACGTGCTCCAGCATTCCAAGGAAGTGGCCTACCTGTCGGGCCTGCTCGCCGGCGAGCTCGGCGCCGACACCGTCATGGCGAAACGCGCCGGCCTGCTGCACGACATCGGCAAGGCGGCGGATCACGAGATGGAGGGGGGACACGCGACGATCGGCGGAGAGCTCGTGAAGCGCTACGGCGAGAACGAGAAGATCATCAACGCCGTCGGGGCGCACCACGAGGATATCGAAGCCACCTCGATGCTCACGCACCTCATCTCCGCCGCCGACGCGATTTCCGGCGCCCGGCCGGGAGCGCGTCGCGAGACGCTCGAGAACTACATCCGGCGGCTCGAGAAGCTCGAGAAGATCGCCGACGCGTTCGAGGGCGTCGAGAAATCGTACGCGATCCAGGCGGGGCGCGAGATCAGGATTCTCGTGAACTTCAAGAAGCTCGACGATTCGCAATCCGTCGACCTCTGCTCGGAGATCGCGCGGAAGATCGAGGGAGACATGGAATATCCGGGGCAGATCAAGGTCGTCGTGGTCCGGGAGACGCGAGCGGTCGATTACGCGCGCTGAGCGCGCCGGGTGCGTATGCGCATACTGTTTCTCGGCGATATCATTTCGAAGGCGGGCCGGCGGGCTCTCGCCGCCGGGCTCGGTCCGCTCAAATCGCGGCTCGCCGTCGATCTCTGCATCGCCAACGTGGAGAACGCGGCGGGCATCTTCGGCATCACCCAGAAGGTCATCGACGAGATCGCGGCCATGGGCGTCGATGTCATGACGAGCGGCAATCACGTGTGGGACAAGCGCGAGGGCCTCGCCGTGCTCGATGCGCGGGAGGATCTGCTGCGTCCGGCGAACTATCCCCCCGGCGTGCCCGGCCGGGGCTTCGCCGTGCGGGAGATCGGGGGAACGCCGTTCGCCGTCATCAATCTTCAGGGACGGACCTTCATGACCCCGATCGATTGCCCCTTCCGCTGCGCGGACGCGATTCTCGGCGAGATCCCCCCCGGCGTGAGGATCGTGCTCGTCGATTTCCACGCGGAAGCGACGAGCGAGAAGCAGGCGCTCGCGGCGTACCTCGACGGCCGCGTGAGCGCCCTCGTCGGGACGCACACCCACGTGCAGACCGCCGACGAGCGGATTCTGCCGGGAGGAACGGGATTCATCACGGACCTCGGAATGGTCGGACCGGTCGATTCGGTGATCGGCGTGCGCAAGGAGCAGGTGATCGAACGGTTCATGCGGGCGCTGCCCGTGCGGTTCGAGGTCGCCGAGGGAGCGGCGTGCATCGGCGGGCTTCTCGTCGACGTGGATGACGCGACGGGGCGCACCCGCGAGGTGCTGCGGATTCGGGAGGAGATCGAACTGCAGGAGGAACAGCCGTGAGCCTCGATCCGAAGAAGCTGATCGACGGGAAATCGGTCGCTGAATCGGCGCTGTCCGAGGTCGCCGCGGGAGTGTCGGCGTATTCACGGAGCCGCCGGGCGCCGTTTCTGGCGGTCGTCATCGTCGGCGAGGATCCCGCCTCGCAGGCGTACGTCAAGAGCAAGGTGAAAGCCGCGGAGCGCTGCGGAATCGGATCGACGCTCATCGAACTGCCGGCGGCCGTCGATGCGCAGCGCCTCCTCGATCGCCTCGAACGCCTCAACGCCGACCCCGACGTCGACGGCATCCTCGTGCAGATGCCGCTTCCGCCGCATATCGACCAGCAAGCGGTGATCGAACGCCTATCGCCGGGCAAGGACGTCGACGGACTGCACCCCTACAATATCGGGCGTCTCGCGGCGGACAAGCCGCGATTCATTCCCTGCACGCCGCTCGGCATCCTCGAACTGCTGACGAGGTACGGCGTCCGGACGGAAGGGCGTCGGGTCGTCGTCGTGGGGAGGAGCATCCTCGTCGGCAAGCCCGTCGCGCTGCTCCTCGCGCGGAAGCACCGAAACGGCGACGCCACCGTCACCATCTGCCACTCCCGGACGCAGGATCTCGGATCGGTGACGCGGCACGCGGATATTCTCATCGCCGCGATCGGCGCGGCGCACGCGATCACGGGGGACATGGTCAAGGAAGGGGCGGTCGTCATCGACGTGGGCATGAATCGCGTCGCCGACGCCGCCGCGAAGAAGGGGTACCGGCTCACCGGAGACGTCGATTTCGAATCGGCGGCTCCGCGGGCTTCGCTCATCACGCCCGTGCCGGGCGGCGTGGGGCCCATGACGGTCGCCATGCTCATGCGAAACACGCTCCAGGCAGCGCGGTGGGCGCATGGAGTGCAGGATGATGAATAGCGGGGAGAACGGCGCGGCCGGCGGCGGCCGGCGGGATCTCTACACGGTGACGGAGATCAGCGAAGCCGTCAGACAGCATCTCGAATCCGAGTTCCCCCGGGTGAGTGTCATCGGCGAGATCGCGAATTTCAAGCTCCATACGTCCGGGCACGCCTATTTCACCCTTCGCGACAACGCAAGCATGATTCACGCGGTGCTGTTCCGCCGATACGCAGAGCGCGTCGGGTTCGCGCCGGCGAACGGCATGCTCGTGATCGCCCCGGGGCGGATTTCGCACTTCGGCGGCTCGGGGCAGACTCAGATCATCGCCACCGAGCTGATTCCGGCCGGGCACGGAGCCCTCGAGCTCGACTTCAGGCGCCTCCTGAAGCGCCTCATGGACGAGGGGCTCACCGCCGATGAACGGAAGCGGCGGCTGCCGCGGTATCCCGCGCGGATCGTCGTCATCACGTCGCCGACGGGCGCAGTGATCCGCGACATCGTCGATACGCTGCGCCGGCGGTGGCCCGTCGCCGAGGTCGTGCACGTCCCCGCCGACGTGCAGGGCTCCGGCGCGGCGGCGTCCGTCGTCCGCGCGTTCGAGATTTCGAACGGGATGGACGGCGTCGATACGGTCATTCTCGCTCGCGGGGGAGGGAGCGTCGAGGATCTCTGGAGCTTCAACAGCGAGGAGGTCGCCCGGGCGGTCGCGGGATCGGTTTATCCGGTGGTGACGGGGATCGGGCATGAGATCGACACGACGGTGGCCGACTACGTCGCGGACGTGCGCGCGGCGACGCCGACGGCCGCCGCCGAGCTCGCCGTTCCGCTCGTCGACGACGTTCTCCGCGCGCTCGAGGACACGCTCGGGCGGATCGCGATCGTCGAGACGGCGGCGCTCGCCAGCAGGCGGCACCTCGTGGAGTATCTCGTGCGGAGCTCGGCGTTTCCGGCGCTCGAGCGCCGGATCGAGCGCGCCGAGCTCGAAATCGACGCCCGGCTCGATGGGCTCGCCGACTGGCGGCGATCGAACGTCGCGGAAATCGCCGGCGACATCGATGCGTCCGCCGCGGGTCTGGCGGCTTCGCTCGGCGAGCGCATCGAGGGAGCCCGTCAGGCGCTCGGCGAATCGCTCGAGCGGCTCGCGGAGCGGAATCCCTCGGGAGCGGCGCGGGCGGCGGGAGGGTCGGTCGACGAGCTCGTGCACGTCATGGCGGTGCGGCTCA
>JBFYZJ010000394.1:0-3719 GCA_041309565.1 Candidatus Krumholzibacteriota bacterium | reverse complement strand
ACTCGTTGCACGGCTCGCCCCCCCGGGGCTTCTCGCAGTTGACGATCTTGGCCAGCAGCCGCGCCGTGGTCGTCTTCCCGCATCCCCGCGGGCCCGAGAAGAGGTACGCGTGCGCGACGCGCTCCTTCTCGAACGCCTTCTTGAGGGTTTCGGTGATGTGCTCCTGTCCGACGACTTCGGAGAAGGACTGCGGTCTCCACTTGCGGGCCAGAACGAGATAGGACATGGTCGAGCGCCTTCAGTTGCGGTCATTACGGAGATCGTGCACCCGGCTTCGGAAGGCGCCCTCGGCTCTTACGGCGGGGTTAGCTCCTGCCAGGGAATTCCGCGGCACATGGAAATGGCTGCGTACCGCTGCTACCTTCCGGTCCTGACGGGGTTGGCAGGTTCCCATTGCGCGGGACCTGACCATCAACACCACGTTCCGTCGTCGATCGCTCGAGAACCACGCTCCCTCGGCCAGGAATTCGACCCCGCTAGAGCGGTTTGCGGGTACAGGGCACCGCTACCTCCCCGTCTAGCACGATCTCCTAAGAATAATCTGGTGGAGATGATCGGGTTCGAACCGACGACCCCCTCGTTGCGAACGAGGTGCTCTCCCAGCTGAGCTACATCCCCACCCTGACTCTAACTATTACCGTTTTTCGCCCCGGACGGCAAGGCATTTCATGGCGGAGAGAGAGGGATTCGAACCCTCGGAGCTGAAACCAGCTCAACGGGTTTCGAGACCGTCCCATTCAACCACTCTGGCATCTCTCCGCTCATTGCCCCAATCCGGCCGGCCGCCCCGCGGCGGCTCCCGTGTATACTGGCGGAGAGAGAGGGATTCGAACCCTCGGTGGGTATTTCTCCCACACACGATTTCCAATCGTGCCGATTAAGCCAGCTCTCGCATCTCTCCGTTTATCGCTCCTCCGAACGCACCTTCTCGAAGAACTCGCGCAAGAGCGCGAGGCTCTCTTCCTCCCGCACACCCCCCGTGACCTCGATGCGGTGGCTGAAAAGCTCCGCCTCGTGAAAATCGTCGACCGATCCGCAGGCGCCGCTCCGCGGCTGCTTCGCGCCGAACACGACGCGCGAGACACGGGATAGATAGAACGCTCCCATGCACATGTGGCAGGGCTCGACGGTAACGTAAACGGTGCAGCCGTCGAGGCGCCAGTCGCCGAGAACCCGGCACGCCGCGTCGGCGGCGATGATCTCGGCGTGCGCCGTGGCGCGCCGCTCCGCCTCGACCCTGTTGCATCCGCGGCCGATGACGGCGCCGTCCTTCACGACGACGGCGCCGATAGGGACCTCTTTCATCCGGAAGGCCTTCGCGGCCTCCGCGAGCGCCTCCCCCATCCACCGCTCGTCATCCATCAACGGGTCGCGGTGCGTTCCGGAAGCGCTCCCACGAGCGACTGGAGCACGAGAATCACCACATCATCGTACGGAGGCGCGGCGTACTGGTCTTTTCCCGTGGCGCTCACGCCCTCGACCTTCCGGTCCATGCCGCCGGTCGTTATGACTTCCCGGTCCTCGCTGCGCACCGATTCCATGTAGTTCTCGTCGGTCCCCTCCCAGAGGATCTTGCCCGTGCCCATCTCGACGAGTGTGAGCGTTATGCCGACCTGCGTGGCGGACGCCGTGGCCCGCTCGCGGTAATCCGCTTCGTCCTTGTGCCACAGGTACACGTGCGGAATGAGAACGGTTTCGACGTTCAGCTCCTGCTTGAGCAGCCGCAGGAAATCCGCGTCGAGCTCGCGCTTGTCCCCCCACCGATCCCTGAACGCGGTATAGCGATCCTGAAGCTTGCCCCTCATGACGGCGCCCTTGAATTGCTCGGCCGAGATGAACTTGTAATCCGCCCGCTCGCCGAGCTGTTCGGCGAGAATCCGGTTCGTCGTCGGCTCCGCCAATTGCTTGGGGTCGTCCATCTCGGCCACCGTAGTGATGGCCGGGGCGATGAGAATCCCGCTCACGGCGTTCGGATCGAATGACGGATCGCTCTTCACGATCGACGGGTGCGGCGGCTTGCAGCCGCCGACAAAAACGAGCATAACAGCACACATAACAATGAGTTTCTTCATTTCGCCATTCCTTGATAAGCGCCCGAAGACACTCGCGTCGCCCTCTTGGAGGGCACCACAAGATATAATCATGCGACCCGTGACTTGTCAATATGATAAGGGATTGCGGGGACGCCGGGGCGCCGCGAGGCGCCCCGGCGACGGAATCGCGATTCGAGCCCTACATCTCGCGCCACGAGAGCACGATGCAGGGGAGCGCCTGGCTCAGGTAGGTCGTCAGTGCGTCCTTGCTGTAGAGGACGCCGCAGTTGCCGGCGCTGAAGTTGAAATCGGAGGTGCCTTTGCAGATCACGCTTCCGAGAATCCACGGCGTACCGGTCAGCTTGATGTCCCCTTCGACATAGATGAGGCCTTTGTACCGGAAGCTGCCGGCTCCCTTTAAATCGCCGGTCACGTAGAGCAGCCCCTGACCGGTGAAGTTGCTTGCGACGTTGGCGTCCCCGTTGATGTAGGTGACGCCGTTCAGCGGATTCGCGATTGACGTGTTGTCCGCCTGCGCGAGCAGCGCGTTGACCTCCGCCTGCGTAATGCCGAGCACGTCGGCGAGGGAATACCACGGATTCGTGTTCGCTTTGTCGATGGGCTGCGGATTTCCCGCCACACCCGCGCTTCCCTGCACCTGCACGTTGTCCCCCGTCGTTGTCACACCGGGCAGATGGGCGCTCGACAGATGAAACGGAACGCATGCGTTGGGCTTGGTGCCGGGGGGCGTGTTGATGTCGTGATTGTATCCGCAAAACGCGCAGTTACCGGTGAGCCGGACCGCCTTGTCGCAGTAGAGCGCGCCGAGCGTACGGCAGAGCATCGTCCGTTTCGTCACTTCGGTTTGAATCGCGCGCACGCCCTCGCTCGCGCGGCCGGTGACGGTGACCACCTCGATCGGGAATCCCGAGATCATGTTCTCGGGCGGTATCCTGAGCGGATCGTACCGGACGACCTCGTTCGCGTCCCGCACGTTGTCGCCGTCGAGATCGCGCCATTTGTGCCGGACCGTCAGCACCCCGTCCGTACCGGATGTCGCGCTGTAGCGAAGATACGGCTCCGCGGGATTCTGAATCGTTCCCGTCGAGACGACGCCCCCTCCCGCCGCCGGCGCGGAGCCGGGCCTCGTGAGATAGATGCGCGTTTCCCAGAGGGGATTGTACGGCTCGGTGTCGCCGATCGCGACGTTTCCGGTCCATCCCGCGACCGTCATCGTCGTCGGATTCGGCAGCGAGAGCCGGTGGATCGCCTCGTTCAGCCCCGCTTCCGCGACGGGGAGCGCACGGGTCGACGAGCGGTCGTTTCCCGCGATCTTGAGATCCATCGAGGAAACCATGGCCATGGTCGCTCCGATCACCGTGATCGCGAACAGGATCAGGAGCGTGACGACGAGCACGTTGCCGTCTTGTCCGCCGAGCTTCGATCTGAACGTCTTATGCATGGTGCGCCTTTCCTTCCGACGCCGGACGGGCCGGGTCAGCGTTCCTTGCCGAAATAGGCGACGAGCCGACCCTCGGTCGCCGAGGTCCGCGTCCCGACGACGATGTCGGGCCTGTTGTCCCAGTTGAAATCCGCCACGTCCATCGTGATGATCTCCCCCGAGACGGATGGATTGATCTTCTGACCGAGCACGGGCAGCGTGCCGTAGGCCGGCAGGATGTAGAT
>JBFYZJ010000393.1:0-2605 GCA_041309565.1 Candidatus Krumholzibacteriota bacterium | reverse complement strand
GGGACGATGATCGAAATCCCGCGGGCGGCGCTGACGGCCGACCGGATCGCCGCCGCCGCCGATTTCTTCTCGTTCGGCACGAACGATCTCACGCAGATGACGCTCGGGATCAGCAGGGACGACGCGGGCAAGTTCCTCGGCGATTATCTGGCGCAGGGGATTTGGGCGAGCGATCCCTTCCAGAAGCTCGACGTCGAGGGAGTCGGCGCGCTCGTCAAGCTCGGCATCGAGAAGGGGAGGAGCGTGAAAGCGGGCCTCAAGGTCGGCATATGCGGCGAGCACGGCGGCGAGCCCTCGTCGGTCGAGTTCTGCCACGGGGCGGGATTCAATTACGTGAGCTGTTCCCCGTTCCGCGTGCCGATCGCGATTCTCGCCTCCGCCCAGGCCGCTTTGCGGAGCGCGCGCTAGGGGGAACCGCCCGCCGCCGCGCGCGCGGCGGCGGAGGCGCCAAAGGAGGTTCGTGATGGATTTCGGGGGGGATCTTTCGGTCCTCGATCCTTCGGTCGTGTTTCAGATCATGAGCTTCTCGGGTCTCACGGGCGAGATCAAGTTCGTGACGCACGGCAACGTGGCGAGCTTCTACTTCAAGAAGGGGGAGCTCGTCTACGCCACGATAGACACCAGAAAGAAGAAACTGGGGAAGTTCCTCGTCGAGAAGGGCTGGCTGACCGAAGAACAGCTCGCAAAGGTTCTCCGCGACCATACGATGAGCGAAGGCCGCGGGCGTATCGGTCACGCGCTCATCGAACGCGCGTATCTCGACTACAACACGCTCGTCCAGGCGATTCAGGAGCAGATGAAGGAAGTCGTCTACGAGGTGCTGTCGTGGCGGACGGGGCAGTTCATTTTTTTCCGCGACGTCATTCCCCATGACGAGGACATCTATCTCGAAGTCAAGCTCGATCACCTGATACTCGAGGGTTTGAAGAGGCTCGACGAGGCCAAGGGTTCCCGGTGATGAAACGGCGCCTCCTCGTTCTGCTCGTCTCGTGCCTGTTCGGCGCGTCAGCCGAAGCCCAGCTCGACCGATCTTCAGCCGTGGCGCGCTCCCGGGCGATGGGAGGCGTGCTCGTGTCCCTTGCCGACGGGCCGGCCGCGCTGTTCGTGAATCCCGCGGGGATCGTCGTCTCGCCGCGTTACGCGGTCTACGGCGATTACTGCGAGCCCGGGGGGATGGGCGGGGCGCACGAATCGAGGGCGGCCGTTGCGGCGGGATCGGGGAACACGCGGGGGGGCATCGGCTGGTACCGCCTCGGAACGGGGCAGGGATCGGACCATCTCATCGCCGTGAGCGCCGCCCACCGGCTCGCCGAGGGAGCGCAGGGATCATTTCTCTCGATCGGAGCGAGCGCGACGATCGGCGGCGTCTCGCGCGACGCCGAAGGTACCGGCGAACGGGAATCGTGGTGGAAGGCGGGCGGCGACGCCGGGGTCATCCTGAAGCCGCTCCCCGTGCTGGCCTTTGCGTACTCGATCTCCAACATAACGGACGCCCATCCGGGGCCCGGCACCGACGGCGAATCGTGGCATCGCGCCCAGCGGTGGGGCGCTTCGTACTTCTGGGAGGACCGGATCGTTCTCTCGTGCGCGGCGGAGCGGCTCGAGGGCAGGACGACGGTTCACTACGGAATCGGCATGAAGACCGCCGTGCCGCTCGAGCTCCTCGCGGGATTCTCGGATGGCAACGTGACGGGGGGCGTGCGGTGGACCGGGAACCGCGTCGGAGCCGTCATCGCGTTCGAAGGGATGGGGACGGACGGCGTGACGTGGATTGTCGCCTGCGAGACGAGTCTCGGAGGAGCGCCGGACGGGGAGGCGCCGTGACGGGAGGACGGAACGGCAGCTTCGCTTTCGTCCGCGCCGTCGCGCTCGCGTGCACCGCGCTCGTGGCGGCAGCGTCCCCCGCGGCGCGCTGCGCCGCCGATTCATCGACGGTGTTCCGATGGTCCGCGCTCTATCGGAGCCGCCTCGAGATCGAACGGTCCTCGACCGGCTTTCCGTGGAACAGCGAGGCGTCGTCGTCCCACCTCGATGATCGGCTCGCCGTTCTCGGCGGGATCGATTACCGCGGCCGGCTCTCGGTCTTCGCGAAGGGCGCCACGGGGCTGCGTCTCGAGGGGGATCGGCAGACGGAGCAGTTCATCCTCGATCAGGGGCATATCGAGCTCGACGCGTGGGGGGGCGCCCTGCGCGCGAGGGCCTTTTCCCGCGAGCGCGTGTTCCGTGTGGGGAGGCAGCTGCTGCGATCTCTCTCCGACGAGTCTCCCTTCGTCGAAGGGCGCGGCGAGGGATTGTCTGTCGGGGCCCGCGCGGGCAGCCATTTTGCGCTCGATTACATCGGATCGATTCTCGAAGATTCCGCCGCGATCGGCGCGCATGGGGGGGTCCCGTCGTTCGAAGGTGCGGAGGAAGCGCTGCAGACGCTTCGTCTCGAGGCGAAGGGGGGGCGCCGCTGGTATGCGGGAATGACGCTGTCGGAGGTCCGCTCGACGACGTACGGGGATTTCGTCATGGCGGGGACGGATCTCGGCGTGTGGTTCGGGCGCGCGGGAATTTCCGCGGAGTTCGCGCGAACGCAGAGCGGCACGTGGGGGAATCTTCAGGG
>JBFYZJ010000392.1:0-3085 GCA_041309565.1 Candidatus Krumholzibacteriota bacterium | reverse complement strand
ATCTCACGCTTTCGGGCGGCACCCTCGTCGCGAGCGTCGTCGTGCCCGCGGGGCCGGACCGGCTCTTCCACATCGACGCCTTCGACGCCTCGGGAACGCTCCTCTTCTCCGGAGAAACGACGGCCGACGTCGTAAGCGGCGCCGAGCTCGCGCTCGACATCGCACTCGTGCCGCAGGTGCCGATGATCAAGGTCTCGCCGACGTATCTCGAGACGCTCCAGGGGGACGTCCTCGCGATGAAGATCCGCGTGTACAAGCTCCCCGATATCGCCGGCATCCACGTCAGCCTCGCCTCGTATCGCTCGGTCGGGGGCACGTACCTCGCCACCAGCACCGGGAACGTCGTCCTCGATCCCCAGCTCGCCAAGGTGGCCGGAGCGGCGATTTCGCTGGACGGATCCTACACCGTGCACATCGACCTGACGCTCAGGAATCCCGCCGACCGGATCGTCGACGCCGACGGTTACGTCGAGATCGCGACCGTGTATTACCAAACGAACTTATACGAAGTCTCTCCGTACGAAACCGCCACGTTCACCCCGGCCGTGATCTCGATGACCGACAAGGCCGACGTGCCGTTCTCCACGGCGGGGATCCGCGCCGAGAATTCCGTCGTGCTGCTCTACGATCCCTGGGCCCGCTACGTCGGGTACTGGAACATGAGCACCGGCGACGTCTTCGCGACCATCCACGACCAATCGGGCAATAATCTCGACGGCACGGCGACGGGAACGACGAACGAGCCCTACGGGCCGGCCGGCCAGGCGCGCCTCTTCAACGGAACCGGCGATTTCGTCGAGGTCCCCGACGACGCGTTGCTCGATCTTTCGAACGAGATCACGATATCTATGTGGATCTACCTTTCCGGCGTCTCGGCGCCGAATCCTCTCTCGTCGCTGATCTGCAAGCGGAACGCGAACGGGGCCATCAACTACCAGCTGCTCCTCGAGGACGTCTCGGGCACCGACGGCTACAAATCGTTCCTTTTCAAATACGGAAGCTCCGTCCACCACACCTATCGCGTCGATATCGCGGATTCCTGGAGGACGCAGGGCTGGTTCCACGTGCTCTTCTCCTATCGGTTCGGCGAACCGTCATCGGCGATGTTCGTCCTCGGGCAGGGATGCTTCATCGATATCATGCCGGGCGCGTGGGTCGCCGGGGACGGCCGCGGGGCGGCCCCGAACACGAGCGGCGCACTGTACATGGGAAAGGATAACGCCTCGGTCCCCGCGTATTTGGCGGGAGGCCTCGACGAGGTGGAGCTGTACGATATCGCGTGGACGTGGGGAGCGGCCTACAACTATCTCTACACCGGCTGCCGGTGAGGCCGATGAGGCGGCCGCGGGCGAATGTGCCCGGGGCGCGGCCGCCCGCTACCTGCTCTCGAGAACGATCGTCTCGCCGACCGTCGCCTGGTGGATCTGCGACGTGTCTATCTCTCCCTGCCCCCCCTTGATGAACAGCCCGAAGATGAACAGCCACGACAGCAGCTTGTGCGAGCTCCCTTCGTCGACGACCGTCCCGGCGAGCTTGATGTCGCTTCCGTCCTTCACGCGGAAGTCGCCGCTCGCGGAGAGCGAAATGAAGGAGATCTCTATCTTCCCGGGTTTCCCCGGCTTCGAGGAAGGGGTCGTTTCCTTGACCCTCGCGATTCCCTTCGCGCCGGCCCCGACGATCGACTTGCCGCCGATCTTGACGTCCTCCACGAGACGAATCGACAGCGTGTCTCCCGCCTTGAGCTCGCCCGAAGAGACCTTCTTCCCCCCGTCGAACATCACCTTGACCGGCGTGCCTTCGGGCACGGCCACCTTCGCCGCGAAGGCCGCCGCGGGCAGCGCGGCGAGAGCCGCGATCACGAGCACGGACAGCATCGCTCTTCTCATTGCATCGTTCCTTTCTCGGATCGGATCATTTATTTCAGCTTCGGCAGCCGTTCCCGAAGGCCGCCCTTGAATCCCAGCGTCACCGTCTTCCCGATATCGGAGAAGCTCACCTTGCCGTCCAGCTGGTACAGCGCGTACTCGTCGTCGAACACCTGCATGTCGCTCGGCTGGTTGCCCCATTTGCACGTGTGCTTTTCCTCGTCGTACGCGACGTAGATCTCGTCCCCTGGTTTCCACCGCACGTCGATCTCGTCCCCCTTGAAGAACTGCGTCTGTTCCGACCACGAGGGGCTGCCGCCCGGTTTCGCCACCTCGATGTGAATGTGATCGAACCCGGCGATGTTCTTCACGATGCAGACGTATTTCTGTTCCTTCTTCAACGCCTCCGTCGCGGCGAGGAACTGCGAAATGGACGAGAGCTGCTCGGCGTGCACGCCTCTCGTCAGCTTGGACGCGATGGTCCGAAGCTCGTCCGCCGCCTCGCCGAGCACGAACGCGGGATCCGCGTCCGTGTCGTTGACCCGGCCTTTCAGCTCGTCGTACGCGCCGAGAACGGCATTGGTTTCCTGCAGCGAGGGAGCCTCTTCCGATGACGCCCCGTTGGCGAGCCGCTGGAGCGCCTCGCCGTACTTCGCCTCGGCCTCGTTGTAGTCCGGATTTTTCGCGTTCGCGGCGACTTGCTCCCATATCGAGTTCAGGATCGCCGCATCCTGCGTGCTCTGCAGATGCTGCTCGAAGAGATTCCAGAGGACGAGGGCCCGCTCGGCGCGGCGGAACGACGGCTCGTTCTCGTCGCCGGAGTGCATTTCCTTGAGCTCGTCGAGGAGCCGCTTGGTGACGTCGTCGACCTTCACCTTCTTGTCGCCGCGATCGTACACGGGGCGCGATTTCTCGTCGGCGACGACGGCGCCGAGCTGGATGAGAATGGCGTCCAGTCTTCCGCCGGCCGTCGGCGTGCCGATACCGCCGTAGATGTCCTTCATGTGCTGGGCCTGCACCTGATACTCGGGAAACATCCGCTTCACGAGCCACGCGCCGCCGTACCGCCGGTAGGCGTTGAAGATATCGTCGGTCTGCTTCGACGACAGGAGCCGGTGATTGCCGCCGGCCTCCTTCAGCGCCTTGCTCTCGATGCGCGCCGGCGACCGGAGCAGGCCGCCGAAATGAATCATGAACGGGAGCGAATACAGCACGATCCA
>JBFYZJ010000391.1:0-8054 GCA_041309565.1 Candidatus Krumholzibacteriota bacterium | reverse complement strand
CGATCGAACCGCGCAGCGTGTTGATCCGGTACTCGCTTCCCCGGAGGAGCGGCGCCCCGTTCACCGTCACCGAATCGCTCTCCGGAACGATGAACGACCGCCCGATCTCGATTTTCGTCTGCCCCGATTCGAGGATGAACACGCGGCGCTCGACGGCGCGCTCTCCCGCGGCGACCGCCGCATCGCCGCCGAGCGCCGCGGAGGGCCGCGCCCCGCAGATCATGAAGATGACGACTGCTGCACGTACGGATGCGCGCATTACCGTTCAGGGGGATAGCGAAGCCGGTACACGATCACGGAGCGGGATTTCAGATCGGCCACGTAGAGCGTATTATCCCAGCCGGCGGCGGCCGCGGCGGGGGAGATGGCCTCTCCCCCATACGAATCGATATCCGTGACGAGGTTCCCGCCGGCGGAGAAAACGGAGACGCGACCCCGCTTCGAGTCGCAGACGAATACGTTCCCCGCATGATCGACCACGACCGAGCGCGGCGATACGAACGAACGTTCCGGGGGCGGCTGCACGATTCGCTCGTGGCGGCCGGACGGGGAGAAGAACTGGAGCCGCGCGTTTCCCGACTCGACGACGACGATGCCCTTGTTCGGCAGGAAGGCGGCCTTGCGGGGCGCGTTGAACCTCCCCGGCCCCCGCCCGAACTCCCCGATCGTCAGCTCGCGCTCATAGAGCGGCGTCCACAGGATCACCGCGTGATTCGCGATATCCGAGGTGATGAGGCCCCCGCCCGGCTCCACGGTGAGCGAGACGGGGCGAACGCGATCGAACAGGTCGAACGACAGGAGCACGTCCAGGTAGCTGCCCCACGAATCGAACCGCAGTATTCCGTTTCGCGAATAATCGAGGACGAGGATGAACGACTCCTGAACGGCGACGTCGATGGGATAGAATGCCGCGTTGCTCGGCGGCCGCTCGAACTCGAGGGAGGCGCCGTCGGGGGTGTAGCGGAACACCTTGCCGGCCATCGCGTCGGCCACGTAGACGTTGCCCCGCGTGTCGACGGCGAGCCCCGTCGGCTCACGCAGCTCTCCCCCGCCGAAGCGGAGCGCGGTCTCTTCGACGCGGAGCGCGCGCGACGTGTCGTCGTCCGCGGGGACCGCCGCCGAATCGGCGGCGTGAGCATGGGTATGCAGGGTGTCGGCGGGTGCCGCCGCGACGCCGGGAGAACGCGGCGCGGCCGCGCAGAGCATCAGCGGAATCACGAGTGCCGGAAACGTGAGCTTCATCTCGCGCCGCCTGCCGGGCCACCGGCGGACAATCCTAGAATGATCGATTCAACCAGAGCGCGACTCCCTGCGGGCGCCGCTCGATGCCGATCGAGGTCGTGCCATCGTTCGCCGGGGGGCTCTGATCGACGTGGACGGTTCTCACCGCGTCGGCGGCGCTCACGATCCTGAGCGCCACGGCACCGAGCGCGGCGTAGAGCGCGATCCGGTAGGCGAAGCGGCTCCCGTCTCGAATATCCCCGTAGCGCCGGAATTCGGACTCGCTCGTCCAGGCCCAGCTCTCGTCCCCGGTCATGATGTTGGAACGATAGTAGGATTCCATCGCCGCGACGTCGGGATAGTAGAGATCCCTCGCTTCGCGCCGCACCGCTTCGTTATAGCCGTCGGGGCCGTCGCTCGAAGGATATTCGCCGATCGTCCGGTAGTAATCGTCCGAATGATCAGTGCCGTTCACGTCCCCGTACACGACCGCGTAATCCTTGTACGTGTTCTCGCGGTCGTAGCCCATCCAGACGAAGCTCGCGACCGAGATCCACACCGCCGCCTCGACGGCGTAGTACACCTTCGCGCGGAGCGGGTGCCCGGCGCGCTGCTGTCCGAGCCCCGGCAGGAGGAGACTCCAGCCGGCGGCGCTCTTCGCCGATATCGCCCCCGCCGGCTCCCCTTCCTCCGGCGCGACCGCGCCTCCCGAAGCCGCTCCGAGCGCGGCAAAACCGCCCGAGGCGCCGGGGGATTCGAGCGCGACGCGAGGCGTTCTGAGACGCCCCTCATCGAACACCGACTCGGGGAACGCGGACGAAGAGAAGCACGAGCCGGCCAGGGCGACGATCACGGCGACGGTCACGGTTCTTCTCATCGTTCCTCCTCCGCTAGAAGCGGCGATTGATGACGACGATCGGCGTCTGCTCGAACGTCTTGAACCTGATCCCCCATCCCTTGTCCGGATCCTGCCCCTTCGAGAGCCGGTACGAGAGCCATGCCGTATCGACCATGGAAACGACGCGGTTCACGATGAGCCCCATGAGCCGCTGATCGGCCTCCAGCAGATAGTCGTCGCTCGATTTGCGAATGCCGACATACTTTTCGCGGTGCGGCGTATCGTACGTGAACGCCGGATCGGCGTAATCGAGGGCGTCGTCCCATCCGAAGGCGAACGCGTTGTACTTGCCGATATTCTCGTAGTACTCCTCGCGATCCTCCTCGATGGGCGTGTAGTAGAAGTAGTTGTAGTCGTTCTTGCAGGACTCGTTGTAGTCCTGCCAGCTCTCGCAGCCGCCGAGACCCTCACAGCACGGATGATTCGTGAGGAACCGGTCGAGGCTCCAGTGCGCGTCGGCGAACGCTTCGTACTCCGCCTTCTTGTCCTTTCCCTTGTCGTGGTTGTCAGCGTAGCTGTACCAGAGGTACCCCTCGACGGCGAGGAAGACCGGAACCCGCGCGAGTGTCCAGGAATCGCGCGAGGCTCGGTAGCAGTAGAGCTCTCCCATCCCCGGGAGGATCGCGGAAGCGATAATCGCGATCGCCGTGTTCCGGCCGCCCCAGGACGCCTTCGTCCCCGGGCCCGAGCCCTGCGCGCCCGCGAGAAAACCGCCCGGCGCCGCGACGCGGGTCGCATAAGCCGGAAGACGTTCCCCGAGAATCGCCGCATTCGGCCGCGCGAGGCTGCCGTCGGCACGGAATACGGATGACGCGATCCCCGGTCCGGCGGGACCGGGGCTTTCCTTCACGCTCGGCGGTCCCGATGCTCCGGACGGCCCGGACGGCAGCAGCACGAGCAGCATCGCGATGAACGGAACGACTGCAATCCGCATACGACCTCCGCGCTTGTGCGCCCGACGGCGATTGTACCGAGGAACCGGCGGCAGGCCGATCGCCCCGGCGTTCCGGAACGATGCCCCGTCGACGGCGCGTCAGACCTTTCCCAGGGGCTAGAACGTGAAACCGATCGACCAGCGATGGACCCTGCCGAGCTCCTGCGCCTGCGGAATGCTCGCCCAATCGAGCCGGTAGCGCTTGCTGAAGCTGAATCCGAGCCCGTAGGTCGGATCCATGATGTTGCCGTCCCGGTCGTGCATGTAGCCGACCCGCACCGAAATCAGATCGATGTAGGACAATTCCGTGCCCGCATGGTACGTGTTCGAACGCTCGAATTCCACGAGCGGCCGGTTGATTTCCGCGGCGACGGTCACCCTGCCGAGATCGCTCGCGTACGGGGTATAGGCGAATCCGCCGCGCAGGTTGCGGGGAAGCTCCGCCGCCTGATCGACGTTCACGAAGCTGACGGACGGGCCGAGATTCGACAGGCAGAGACCGAGATCGAACCTCGAGACCTTGAGACCGAAGACGTTGAAATCGGGCACTCTCCAGAGCGCGCCCACGTCGAGGGCCACCGAGCTCCCCCTCCCTGCCTGCCCTTCGACGGTCGCCTCCTTCGGAGCGAGGTCGATATAGATGAACTTGAGATTCATGCCGATGCCGAGGCTGTTCCATTTGACGGCGCCGCTCAGGGTCGGGGCAATCTCCCACGACGAGTACTGCCCCAGGTAGTTGTTGTTCTCATCGCGCGCGTCCCAGTCGCCGTAGGTGAGGTAAATCAGCGACGCGCCCACCGTCCCGAAGCCCTTGACCTTGAATATGCCACCGAAATACTCGTAGAAAACGTCCGAGGCGAGCTCCGGAACAAGCTGCGAATGCATGAGATCCACGCCCCCGTTCACGAACGCAAGCCCGGCGGGATTCCACCATATGCCCGTCGCGTCATCCGCGATCGCCACATAGGTCTGCCCGAGCCCGTTCGCCCGGGCGCTCGGTGCAATGATGAGACAATGAGCCCCCGATTCTCCCTGGGCGCGCAGCGTGCCCGCGAAGGAGATGGTCAAGACCGCCGTCAAGCTCCATACCGTCAGATTTTTCAGCATACGCAGACCCTCCATTCCATCAGCTATACCTAATAAATAATAGGCCTTTTCCCCCGGGTCAAGCTGTTTGCCGGACACCGGCGGCGAAATCGCCGGGGCCGGCGAGCGGAGCGCCCGAGGAGCGTCAGCGAAGCAGAACCGCCTTTCCCCTGATCGTTTCCGATCGATGGAAAGAATCCTTGAATTCGACATCGAGGACGTACAGATATGTTCCGTTCGCGATCTCGTCCCCCGCCGCGTCGCGGCCGTCCCAGTAAATGCTGTTGAATCCCTCCAGGGCGTCAATGCGCCGCTCCCAGATCCTGATGCCCGAGACGGTGAAGACCTGCAGCCTCGCCTCGGCCGGGTTGGTCACCTGAAAGACGAAATTCGTGCTCGTGGTGAACGGGTTCGGGATATTGAACACGTCGCTCACCTCGTAAAGCCCCTCCTCGACGATCTCGAACCGGAGCGTATCGGAGGACGAGAGCCCGAGGTTGTCGAACGCCTTGACCATGACCGTATGCGGCCCCGGCTCGAAGCCGGCGGAAAGCGGGTACTCGACCTTTCCCGAGGTGTAGGACCCGTGATCGTACGTGAAGTAATCGGTCACGTACACCGGGAAGCCGCTCCCGTCGAACTCGAGGAAGATCGAGCTCTGCGGCTCGGTGCCGAGGATCGCGATTCCGTCCGGATCGGAGATCTCCGCGATGAGCCGCGCCCCCGCTTTGACCTTCGTCGCCTGCCCGGCGAAATAGGCGTTCACGGCGGGAGGCTCGAGATCGGGGCGCGGCGTCTCGGCCTGAACGATCAGCAGCGTGTCGCAGGCGCCGACCCCGTCGACGCCGGGAGACGACACGTAGGTCCGTATCCGCGCGTCGGGGCCCGCGTGGCAACGCCGCGGCACGACGAACTCGACGGCGTATCTTCCCGCGACGACATCCACGGATCCCCGGAACAGCGCGTTGCCGGGCAGGGCGTATCGGAGCTTGATCGGAACGCCCCCCGCCGACAAGGATTCGACGATCTTGTATTCCGCTTCCTGCACGATCACGTCGGCCGTCCCGTTGAAGGACGAGAGGACGGAACCGCCCACGGTCACCGAACCCTCGACACGGCACTTCTGCCCCGTCCGCATGGTGTCTATGGCCGCGGCCTCATGCTCGACGGGATACGACGGTATCGCAAGGCGCATCGCGGGATCGCCGAGGAGCAGGTACTTCGTGTTGTTGCTCTCGTAGCCCTCCTGCGAAACGATCTGGTATTTCGCGATCTGGAGCGCGTTCCCGAGCGGCCTCGTCCCCGTGCTGTCCTTCGAGGTGAAAATGCTCTCGTAGATCGTTTCGTTGAGCAGTTTGTTCGGGTAGAGATACGTCGGGGCCGCCGCCGCGATCGTCCCGATGGCGCCGCCCGGATCGTAGGTGGTCATATTCTGCGCCATGCTCCGATGGTACGGCGAATCGAGATCCCCGACCGAGCAGGAGAAGGACAGGAGAAGCGGGCGCCGCATCCCGTTCGTGAGCGAGTAGATGTCCGAGTTGACCATCACCCGCTCGTCCGCCATCTGGAGCGGCGAGCCGTGCCCGTTATAGTTGATGATGAGCGCGCCTTCGCTCCATCGCTTGAGAAAATCCTTGCGTGCCTCGGGCTTCACGTCGCCGTCGAACGGATAGACGTGGAGGTATATTTTCTCGACGTCGAGCGGCGTCGGAAACGGCCCGGTCCGGTCCGCCAGCTCCTCCGTCGAGATGAGAAATTCGAAATCGTCGTCCCGGTGCGTGGAATACTCGTCGTCGGCGACGAGCAGCACCCGGTCCCGCCACGCGCCGCGGTCGGGCAGCGATTCGTAATCGACGATACGCTGCGCCCAGACAGTGGCCTCCCGGCCCGTCAGCACGCTCATCCGTCCGATCGCGAGGTCGGGCGCCCGGTCGAATCCCCCGTCGAGCTTCACGAAGAAGTCCTCGTCCTCGATCGCCTCCGACTCGTTCGGGTAACCGATGTTCATGTAGAGCGGCAGAAAATCGTTGTTCTGGCCGAGCAGGTTCCGCGCGTCGTACGTGCCGTTGCCAATGAGCAGCACGTATTTGACGACGGGTTCCGCGCTCCCCCCGCACCCGCCCCGGTCGTAAAGGAACTTGAGATAATTGCGGATCGCGACCGGGTCCTTGCGTCCCCCGGAGAAGTTGTTGTACACGTCGGCGATGTCCACGGCGCGCACGGCCGGGGCGGCGACGTCCGGGAACACGCGCTCGCGGTGCGCCTCGAGGATGAGCGCCCCGTCGCGGAAATCCCGGTGGTACATGATCACCATGTCCGGGCACTCGCCTTCGTCCCGCAACGACGGAACGCCCGCGAACGAGAGCGCGCCTTTCTTGAGCGCGCTCCTCGACACCGCCGCGTACCGGCGCGGGCGCCCCTGAAGCGAATCCTCGAACGCAATCTCGCCGACGCCGCCTTCCGACGTCTGCCATCCCGTGCAGAGCATGGGGCTTTCATGAAGGGTCACGTCAAAGAGCAGCCGCTGCCCGGCCCCGAATCCCGAGAGCTCGTACCGCGCGCGCCGGTTCCGCTCGGGCATGCCGAAATGGAGCGCCCCGTCGGCGGCCTTGAGCAGCCGATGGTAGAATATCTCGTACCAGAACACGTACATCTCGTTATCGACGGGCTTCGTCACGGTGAAGACGTTCCGCCCCTCCGCGACGTTCGAGACGGCGGCTTCGAGAACCCGCATGTTCGACGGATTGTACCCGTACGTCACGATCCAGGTGAGCGTCCCGGCGACGACGCCGTTGATGCGATACGTCGCCGTGTTCTGATATCTCGCGTAGTTGTAGGGCCCGTACGCCTTGGTCTTCATAACGCCCGACGCGTCGGCGATGTCGCGCGTGTAGAACTCGTTCTGGAACGTCGTGCTCCCGTTCATCTTGAGGAAATTCCAGTACCACCGATCGTCGACGTACACGGGATCGTAGTAGAGATCGCGCTCCGCGCGGATGCGCTCCTCGTACCACGTGATCAGCGTGTCCCCCGGATCGTAGCGCGGCGTGACGTCGCGCTCGGCCATGCGGCGCGGCGCCCCGGTGAAATCCCCCCCCCACGTGAGCCAGTACACGTTCGTCGAATCGTACGGATGCTTGTAATACTGCCTCGGATTCGCGCCCGGATCGACGTCGCTCGCCCACCCCGCGGCGGGGAGGCCGTAGAAAAACACCGTATCGGTGGGCTGCAGGGAACCGCCCGTCTGCCCCCGGTACAGGATCGCGTGCTCGGCGAAATGATAATCCTCCTGCCAGCTCCCCCCCTGATCGAGGCTGTCTGGCTCGGGGAATACGCCTCCCGAGAAGAGCCGCAGCGTCGCCGGATCGATGAGCGAGGGGTTGGCGCCCGCGGAGAGCAGATCGTTGTACGTGACGATATAAATTCCCTTTTCCCGCACCCGGATCTTGATCCAGCTGTCGGAGCGGGAGAATTCGAAGGGCGCGCGGGCGGCGCCGGCGGCCGCGGGAATCCTGCTCCCCGGCGCGGCCTGCGCCTCGTTCACGAACAGATCGTCGCCGAGAAACAAGCGTCCGCCCTCGGCGCTTACCTCGCCGCCGGGCGGAAAGGAGAGACGGATCACGAGCCGCCGGGCGCACGAAAGCCCTTTCGCCGCGGGATCGTAGAGCACCGGATGGACGTCGACGAATGCGCAGTGCGTGCCGCGCACCGTCTCGACGCCCGAGAGACGGACGAATCGCTGATCCGAGAGCGGAGGCACCTTCGCGAGAGCGGCGCGCGCGTCCGCGAGGGTGCCCTTTTCGAGGGCCACCGCGGGCAGCACTCCCGCGAGGGGATACGCCTCCTCCTCGAGGATATCGAGCCTGACGTTTTCCCGGGAGCCGACCGCGAAGAAGAGCCGCCGAACGGGCAGGA
>JBFYZJ010000390.1:0-7663 GCA_041309565.1 Candidatus Krumholzibacteriota bacterium | reverse complement strand
CCCATCGCCGCCACCCGCGCGCGACTATGGCAGCGCATCAAAAACAGCCAGCCCCATGGGCGTCCCCCGCTACCGGTGCATGGGCGCGGTCATATCCGCGACGGGCCCATTGGAGGCTTTGCGACTGGGCCAGGGCCGGACATTCTCGCGCCGAACCCATTGGAGGCTCTGCGACTGGGTTCGAAGCGAGAATGTCCGGCCCCCCACCCACGCGGCCGGGTTATCCCGCGGGCTCAATCACGCCCGCGTCCACGGTGAACCGCGCGGCCCCCGGCCCGGCGCCGCCGAACTCCTCGGGGCGCGGCGTCGTGATGAAGCTCTGGTAGCTGTCCGCCAGATGCGTCCTCACCCGCTCCGCCGTCTCCCGGTCGAGCTCCGAGAAGATGTCGTCGAGGAGCACCACCGGGCGCTCCCCCCGCCGGTCGAGGATCGTGAGCGCCTGCGCCAGCTTGAGCACGAGGGCGGCGAGGCGCTTGCGCCCCTGCGACCCGAAGCGCCTGATCTCGGCGTCCTCGAGGAAGATCCTGATATCGTCGTACTGCGGCCCCGCCATCGTGTAGCCCCGGCGCCGCTCCGCCTCCCGCACCCGCGCGAGCGCCTCCCCGAGCGCCTCCTCCGGCTCCTTGTCCGAGGAGTTGAAGGAACAGACGTATTTCATTTCGAACCCAGCCGCGTCCCCGAGGATCTCCCCCAGGAGGGTGCGCGCGCGCGCCACGATCTCCCGCATCGTCTCGAGGCGCATCCGCACGAGAGCGCCCCCCTTCTCGGCGAGAGCGGCGTCCCACGGCTCGATCCCGGCGGGGAGGGCGCATTCGCGCGCCGCGCGCTCGAGAAGGGCGTTCCGCTGGCGCAGCGCCCCCCGGTACTCCTTGATGCCGCGCAGGTACTGCGGGGAGATCTGGGCCGCCGTGTAGTCGACGTACGCGCGCCTCCCGGCCGGCGGGCCCGAGGCCAGCAGGATGTCCTCGGCGACGAAAATGACTCCCGGAATGATCCCGACGATCTCGGCGAGCCCCGAGGCTTTCCGCCCGTTGCTCGAAACCTTCGTCCGGCCGCCCCGCTCGGCCCCCGCCTCCAGCGCGAAATCCACGCCGGCGTCGCTCCGCCCCTCGAGCCGCGCGAAGAAATACTCCTCGCCGAAGCGGATCGCCTCGTCAAGGTTCCGCGTCCTGAACGACCGTCCGAGGGAAAAGAGATAGATCGCCTCGAGAAGATTCGTTTTCCCCTGCGCGTTCCGGCCCGTGATGAGGTTGAACGCGGGGGAAAACGAGAGCTCCGCTCGCTCGATGTTGCGAAAATTAACGAGTCGAACGCCCCGGACGATCACCCGCCGTCACCCCCACCCCCGGCCCGCGCCCGCCGCGCGCGCGGGCACCGCCGGACGATCACCCGATCCTCAGGGGCATGATGATGCAGATCTGCTTCAGGTTCCCGCCCTCGCTCGCCGGCTTCACGACGGCGGCGTTGTCGGGCCGGTCGAGGAGGAACAGGATCTCCTCCGCGTCCATCGTCTTCAGGATATCCTGGACGTAGGTGGCGTTGTAGCCGACATCCATCGCCTCGCCGGTGAACGAGGCGTCGATCTCCTCGCGAGCCTCGCCGAGCTCCTGCGTGCTCACGTTGAGCATGACCTTGGCTTTGCCGATCGAGAAGACGACCTGCTTCGTGAGCGAGTCGGAGAGGATGGACACGCGCTTCGTCGCCTCCATGATCGCCGACCGCGACACGATGAGCTCCTTCTCGTTCTTGGCCGGGATAACCCGCTGATAGGCGGGGAACGGTCCCTCGAGGAGCCTCGAATAGATCGTCGTCTCCTTCATGTCGAAGCTGATGCTGTTTTCGCCGATGGAGATTCGCACCTCTTTCTCCCCCTCGGCGTAGGTCCGCATCGTACCGAGCGCCTTCGGCGGGACGATGACCTCCATCTTCTGCACGGCGCCGAGGTCGAGCGCGATCTCGACCTTGGCGAGCCGGTGCCCATCGGTGGCCACCATCGAGATGCCCTTGCGGTCCACTTCCCACAGGACGCCGCACAGCGCCGGCCGGGTGAGATCCGTCGAGACCGCGTACATCGTCTTCTGCACGAGCGCGGTCACGATTTCGGGATCGATCGCGAAATTTGTTTTGCTCTCCTGCTTCGGAAGCTTCGGAAAATCGTCCGCGCTCCGCGCGTTCATGACGAATCTGCTCTTTCCGCAGGAGATCGTCAGCTTCTCCCCTTCGACGTCGAGCTGCACATCTTCCCCCGCGAGCGACTTCACGATCTCCGCGAGCTTCTTCGCCGGCACGGCGAGCTTTCCCTCGGCCGTGACGGTGCCGTTTACCTTCGACGTCACCGAGATGTCGAGATCGGTGGCGGAAATACTGAACACGCCGCTCTCCGCGCTCATGAGTACCGTCGAGAGGATGGGCATCGTTGTTTTGCCCGGGACAACGCCCGATATGGCGTTCATTTTGTGAGTGAGCTCGCTGAGAGGGACACTGACCTTCACGCCGCTACCTCCTGCCGTGGAGAGCACGAATGCGATCGAAAATCCGGTTCATTCCACAATGGAAAAACCATCATACGGTATGACTCGCATCCCTTCAAGGGAAAACGAATCGGCCTTCAAAAATCCCGCGCCCCATTTCCGTATATACTCCGAATCCCTGTTATAGAGAGATCCTGGAGTAGGAATAGGCGCTGTTGATTTGTTGAAACACCCGGGACTCCGCACCCCTGTCTTCCGCTTCTCCCGTTTTCCTCTGTTGACGCCCCTGTGGGTATCAGGGGCTTTTCAACAAAAGGCGCTTCCCGGGGGATATATCCCCGGGTATCAACAGGCCGCGATGTAGACAGTGTGGGAAATCGCCGGAAGCCGGCGCCCGGTCATGTCGAAAGCTCCTCGAGGAGCGCCTGATATTTCTTGCGGAGCCCCGCGTCCCGGGCCAGCTCCCGCTTCACCTTGGAGATCGCGTGAAGAATGGTGCTGTGGTCGCGGCCGCCGAAACGCTTTCCGATCTCGACGAGGGACAGCTCGGTCAGCTCCCGCGAGAGGTAGATGCCGACCTGCCGCGCGAGAACGACGCGGGCGATGCGGGTCTTCGCCCGGAGGCTGTCGATCGGGATGTCGAAATGCTGAGCGACCGCCTTCTGGATGGCCTGCACCGCGATCTTCTTCGGCACGCCCCCGCGCACGAGGTCGGCGAGCACCTCGCGCGCCATGTCCTCGGTGATCTCGCGGCTCGTGAGGCTCGAGTAGGCCAGCAGCTTGATGAGGGAGCCCTCGAGCTCCCGGATGTTGGACTTGGCGTTCTCCGCGATGAGCTGGATCACGTCGTCGGGGATCTGGATGTTTTCCTTTTCGACCTTCTTCCGGAGGATCGCGATCCGCGTCTCGGTGTCGGGAGGCTGGATGTCCGCGATGAGCCCCCATTCGAAGCGGGACGTGAGGCGCTCCTGCAGCGTCGGGATCTCCTTCGGCGGCCGGTCGCTCGTGACGACGATCTGCTTGTTCGCGTTGTGGAGCGAGTTGAACGTGAAGAAGAACTCCTCCTGCGTGCTCTCCTTCCCCGCGAGGAAGTGCACGTCGTCGATGAGGAGGATGTCGATGTTGCGATAGCGGTCCTTGAACTCGTGCGTGATGCCGGAGCGGATGGCGAGGATCAGGTCGTTCATGAAGCCTTCCGCGGAGACGTACGAGATGCGCATCTTCGGGTGCCGCTCGATGACGCGGTGCCCGATGGCCTGGACGAGGTGCGTCTTGCCGAGGCCGGCGCCGCCGTAGATGAAGAGCGGATTGTAGGCGCGCGCGGGATTGGCCGCCACGGCCTCCGCGGCGGCGTGCGCGAATCGGTTGCCGCTGCCGACGACGAACTCCTCGAAGACGTACCGCGCGTTGAGCTGCGCGTTCTCCGGCACGACGACGGGCTCGTTCACGATCATCGATCGGGTCGCGCTCGCCTCGGGCGCCGCGACGCGCGGCGGCGACGAGGAGGCCCTGAACTCGAGCTGCACGGGAATGCCGAGCGTCTCGCTCGCGGCGCGCTCGAGCTTCGCCCGGTGGTGTTCCGCGAGCCAATCGATGAAGAACGGGTTCGGCCCCTCGACCACGAGGAGCCCGTTGTCGCAGCTCAGGAGCCGCGTCGGCTTGAACCAGGTCTGGAATGTCTGGGCGTTGACGTGGGCGCTCACGCGCTCGAGAATGGAGTCCCAGAGGTGTTTGAGCCTGTCTTTCATGGCCGAAAACGAGAGGAAAAAGCCCCCGATCGCCGCCCGGGACCCCGGCAAAAGGGTGACGAAATCCCGGGAGGAGATCGGTAAGAATCTCATCGAATTGCGCCGATTGCCCACAAATGTGGATAACCGCGCAATTTCATATTTCATAAGAGAATCAGCAGGATTAGAATATTACTTCCGGAGCGTTATCCACATTTAGAAAATCCATGCGGCCATGATGTAAAACGGTGTGGTTGCTATCGCTCACCGGGAACTATCCCCTCATCCCGCGGGGGGTAATCTATCACACGCCCGAGGACGTATCAAGAAAATTCTGGCGCCCCGGGGGAAAATAATCGCAACCTGCTGACCGGCAACAAATTAAAAGAATGCAAAAGCGAAATTCGCGCTTGACACGCAAAAAGGGCCCCGGAACCGCGGGGCGGGCGGACGCGAAAAGCCTTGATGGAACGCCACGAAACGAGGCCGCGGCATTATTCGCTTGACATTCATTTAGGACTTTTCTATCCTATTCTGCTTTTATATAATAGGGCATATTCACCAGGGCAGGGTCCCATCACCGGAGAAGGTGCACAATGAAGCGAACGTTTCAGCCTCACAACACGCGAAGGAAAACAACGCACGGATTTCGCAAGAGAATGAGCACGAAGAACGGCCGGCTGGTTCTGAAAAGGAGGAGAGCGAAAGGAAGAAAACGCCTGAGCGTCTGATCGCGAGGGAATATATCCGCATGCAATCGCGGAGCCTGAAGAAGAATAGTCAGTTTCGTCTTGTTTATAGTGAAGGAAAGCGGGAAGCCGGGACGAAGGTCGTCATTTACTTTCTCAAGCACGAAAGCGACGCAGTCGTGCCCGGGTTCGTAGCAAGCAAGAAAAAAATAGGAAAGGCTTATCAGCGGAACAGGGCGAAGAGGTACATGAGAGAGATATTCAGGAAGCTGGAGAATCGGTTCATCGACACGAATCTCTGGATCGTTTTTGTAGCCTCGTTTCGCCCGGCGGAATGCACGTTTCACGAGATCTTGGCTGACGTCGAAGGATCGTTGGGCAGGGCTGGACTCATTACGACAAACGGATGATATCGCGAATTCTCACACGGATCGGCCTCGCGGCTGTGCACATATACAGAGTGGCTGTTTCTCCCTATCATCCACCGGTGTGCCGATTCACGCCTTCATGTTCGCGGTACGCGGAGGACGCGCTCCGGCGGCACGGGCCCATGAAAGGGTCCGCGCTCGCGATCAAGCGTCTCCTGCGGTGCCACCCCTTCTCGAGCGGCGGCTACGATCCCGTGCGGTGACGCACAAGCCTCGACTGCCTGCGAACCCCGAGAGCGCTTCCGGGACCCTCCGGTTTCCGAACGAAAGGACGGCATGGACAAGAGATCGTTGGCAGCGATCGCGCTGACGTTCGTGATTCTCCTCGGCTGGCAGGTGTTCTATGTGGCGCCCCAGCAGAAGAAGGTCGTCGCGAAGCGCGCGGTGGAGCTGCGCGAGAAGCAGCTGGCGGATTCGATCGCCGCGCTCGAGGAAGGGACCGCCGGGGAGGACACGCTGTCCGTGTCGGGCGCTCCCGACACGATGACCGCGGCGCCGGCCGCGGCCGAAGGGGCGGCCCCCGCGGGCGCGTTCTTCGGGCCCGGCGCCGGGGAGGCCGGCGAGGCGAGAATCACCGTCGTGACCGACCGGATGAAGGTCGTGCTCTCGAGCGTCGGCGGCGAGGTCGAGAGCGTCGCCTTCGACGCCTTCAAGAAGCGGGACGGCAGCTCCGTCGAGCTCGTTCCCGAGGGGGCCGAGGGAGGGCTCGCGCTCGCCCTTCAGGAGGACGGCCGGTGGCGCGCACTCTCCGGGGCCGGCTTCGAGACGTTCGTGGACGGGACGCCCGTCACGGGGGACGCCAGCGTCGTGCTCGGCGAGGGGCGCGAGACGGCGGAGGTCGTGTTCAGGCGGACGGGGGTTTCGGGGGAGCGCGTCGAGAAGAAGCTCACGTTCTCGCGCGGCGGTTACACGGTGGGCGTCCGCGTCGCGATCGATCGCGTCGGGGCGCTGGCCCGCAGCGCCGCGTATTCTCTCGGCTGGGAGAGCGGGCTCGCCACGAGCGAGACCGACGTCAAGCTGGAGCAGAGCAAGTTCGCGGCGCTCGGCATGGTCGGAGCCGAGTACTATCAGGTGGGGCTCGGCAAGTTCTCGAAGGAGACGCGGCGCGCGTACGACGGAACGGTCGTCTGGGGCGGGGCGCGGACGAAGTACTTCCTGAGCGCGCTCGTCGCGGCGAAGGAGAACCGGGGATCGGGCACGCTCGCCCTCCTCGGCGAGCGGGACAAGGGCTACGTGGGCTACTCGATCGCCTATCCCTTCCGCGGCGACCCGCGGCAGATCGAGGACGAGTTCACGTGGTACATCGGTCCCCTCGACATGAAGTCGCTCAAGGCGTTCGGCGTGGGCCTCGAGAAGACGATCGATCTCGGGAGGCTGCGCCCCCTGAGCGTCGGCATTCTCTGGCTCATGGTCTGGATGGAGCGGTTCATCCCGAACTACGGAGTCGTCATCATCATCCTCTCCCTGTTGACGAAGCTCCTCTTCTATCGCCTCACGCACAAGAGCTTCAAGGCGATGAAGGACATGCAGCGCATTCAACCGAGGCTCAAGGAGATTCAGGAGAAATTCAAGGGGGACCGCGACCGGCAGAACAAGGAGGTCATGAAGCTCTACAAGGAAGCGGGCGTCAATCCGCTCGGCGGATGCCTGCCGCTCCTGCTGCAGATGCCGGTGTTCTTCGCCCTCTACAGCGTCCTGAGCAATACGATCGAGCTCCGGAACGCCCCGTTCGTGAGCTGGATCAACGATCTGTCGGTGCCGGATCGACTGTTCGGATGGACGGCGTCCATCCCGATCATCGGCAACGAATTCCACCTCCTCCCCATTCTCATGGGAGGGGCGATGATTTACCAGTCGAAGATGGGCGGCTCGCCGACGGGCGAATCGGTGCCCGCGGCCCAGACGAAGATGATGACCTGGTTCATGCCGATCATCATGACGGTCTTCTTCTACAGCATGCCGTCGGGGCTCGTCCTCTACTGGCTGGTCAACAACGTGGCGACGATCGCGCAACAGCATATCGCGCAGAAAGAGCTCGACGCCGAGCAGGCGACGAAGCTCACGGCGCCGGATAAGCAGTGAAAGGCGGAAACTCGCATGGGCATATTCAAGGGCGACAAGGATAAGAGCAAGGGCCGGGAAGAGGTCCGTCAGGACAGCATCGAAACGTCGGGCAAGACCGTCGAGAAGGCGCTCGAAAAGGGGCTCGAGACGCTCCTCACGCGCATCGACGAGGTCGAGATCAAGATAGTTGATCCGGGGCAGAAGGGCTTGCTCGGCATATTCGGCACGCGCGACTAGAAGATCCTCATGACGCGCAAGAAATCTTAGAGCGGCGTCGAGGAGAT
>JBFYZJ010000389.1:0-5628 GCA_041309565.1 Candidatus Krumholzibacteriota bacterium | reverse complement strand
TGACGCCGATCAGGAAGGCCTTGTCGAGGTTGCCGATGATCCCGCCCTCGCCGCCGCTGAAGCACAGCGAGTATCCGTAGGCCCACCAGATGATCGTCGTGACACCCATCGAAACGAAGCTCTGGATCATGATCGTGAGCACGTTCTTGCGCCCCACGAGGCCGCCGTAGAAGAACGCGAGCCCCGGGGTCATGAGCATGACGAGGCTCGTCGCCACGAGCATGAACCCGGTGTTGCCGGTGTCGAACATGTTCTGGACCTCCTGTGAAGCGATGTCCGGAGCCGTAAGGTGCGATGATTCGTAATCATGCCGGAAACGGAATGCGGGGGGAATCGGGGGATCCCTGATTTCGGGGCGCCAAATACCTTAGGGCGCGCCGGGCTCAGTCGAGGGGGGTGAGCCCTTCGCGGATCGCGTACTTCGTGAGCTCGGCGACGCTGTGAATGTCGAGCTTGTCCATCATCTGTTTGCGGTGGGTCTCGATCGTCTTCACGCTCACGCGGAGCCGTGCGGCGATCTCCTTCGTTGTTCTTCCTTCTGCCAGCAGCTGCAGGACCTCGCGCTCGCGCGCGCTGAGCGCCGTGAACGCGGAGGCGGGGGTCTCCCGGGCGACGGCGACAAAGTCCCTGACGACCGACTCGGATATCTGCCGCGACAGGTATATCTTCCCCTGACGCACGGTTCTGACGGCGGCGAGCACTTCCTCGAACGGACAGTCCTTGAGCAGGTATCCCGCCGCCCCGGCCCTCAGCGACTCGGCGACGAAACGCCGGTCTGAATGCATCGAGAGCATGATGACCTTCGTCGCGCCTCCGCGCGAGATTATCTTTCTCGCCGCCTCGATTCCATTGAGCCCCGGCATCGAGACGTCCATGAGCACGACGTCCGGTTTCAGCTCGGCGGCCGCCGAAACGGTATCGGCGCCGTCCGTCGTCTCGCCGACTACGGCCATGTCCTTGTGCGCCGTGAGCAGGGTGCGCAGCCCGTCGCGAAACAGCCGGTGGTCGTCCGCGATGAGAATCCTGATCTGCATTCCGCTCTCCTTCACGCGTGCCGCGGCGTCGAAAGGGTGACGGCGGCGCCCCGACCCGGCTCCGAGCGAACCTGCATCGTTCCGCCGAGATACCGGAGCCGTTCCCTGATCTTGAAGAGCCCGAAATGGTCTCCGTGCCGCCACGCATCGAGGGCCCCGCCGTCGAACCCCCGCCCGTCGTCCTCGACCTCGACCCGGAGGAGGTCCCCTTCGCGGCGGAGGCGAACCGTCGCGTTCGCCGCCGCGGCGTGCTTGGTCACGTTCGTCAGCAGCTCCTGAACGGACTTGTACAGCAGCACGGCGACTTCGTCGCCGAGGGGCCCCACGTCCTCGGCTTCGATCCGGACGGCGAGGCCGTGCTTCGTTCGGAAACGCTCCGCGAGGCCGTCGATCGCGGCTTCGAGCCCCAGCTCATAGAGAGCGGGAGGGCTGATCTCGAAAGTCAGGTTGCGCGTGTACCGGATCGTCTGGTCGAGGAGCTTCAGAATCTCCTCGATCCTGGCCTCGAATCCGCAAAAAATCGAATCCCCCTGAAACTGAGCCACGCTCATCTTGATGAAGGCGAGCGCCTGCCCGATATGATCGTGGAGGTCTCCGGCGATCTCTTTCCGCTCTCTCGCCTCCGCGATGGACAGCTCGAAAGCGAGCCGCCGAAGCGCGGCGTTCGTTTCCCCGAGCTCGCGCGTTCTCGCCGCCACGGTCCGTTCGAGCTCAGAATGCGCCGCGAGGAGCGCCTCATCCGCGATGAGGTGCTGGAAATAGGATCGCAGCATCTCGGCCAGCGATTCGATGAGGTCTCGCTCTTCCCTGAGAAACGGCCCCTCGTCCGCCGGCGCCCGCCGCTCGAGGTAGCAGACCTGAATCTCGCCCGCTTGCCCTCCCCGGACCGAGAACGGAGCGGTCTGCATCCATTCGCTCTCTCGAAAACCGGGCGTTTTCGCCTCGATGCCGTCGAACCGGATGCGGGCGGCCGCGATCTCCGGATACTGCCAGGCCGGAGGCAGGAGCGCCGCGACCTCCTCGATAACGTCGCGCGCCGATTTCGTCTGATCCTGGAGAATCCGGGCGGTTCTGTGGAGCGCCGTGAGCTCCTTGACCCGCTCCTTGAGCTTATGGAGGGCATCTTCGATCATCGCGAACGAGAGTCGTCCCCCCCGAGGAACGGGTTCTCGCGCTTCTCCTCGCCGATCGTCGTGCGCGGCCCGTGCCCGCAGTAGACGACCGTCGCGTCGGGGAGCGTGAAGAGCTCGTTCCGGATCGAGGCGAGGAGCGTGTCGAGGTCCCCTCCCTCGAAATCCGTTCTCCCGATCGAGCGGCAGAAGAGCGTGTCACCGGCGAGGACGAATCCGTCGAAGAGGATCGATATCCCGCCCGGCGTGTGCCCCGGCGTGTGGAGCACCTTTCCCCGCGCCGTCCCGAAGACGATCTCGTCCCCGGCCGCGAGCACGCGATCGATCTTCGGCTCGCTGATCCGGCCCATGCCCCAGAAGGGGGCTTCCTTGACCGAGAGCTTCGCGATGCGCAGATCGTCCTTGTGGAGTGCGAACGGAACGCGATAGCGCTCCTGCAGCTCGGCGGCGGAGGCGATGTGGTCGCTGTGCCCGTGCGTGCTCACGATCGCGACCGGCTCGAGCCGCGCCTCCTCGACGAACGCCTCGACGAGGTCGGGATCTCCCCCCGGATCGACGACGATCGCCTTCCGCGTTTCGGGGCACGAGAGAATGTAGCAGTTCGTCTCGATGGGACCGACGACCCTGCACGCGACGCGAATCTCGTTGCTCGTGCTCATTCCGTTCCTCTTTCCTTTCGTTTCCGGGGATCCGCCGGGCACGTGAGCGCTCCCGTCGGGCAGACGAGCGCCGCGACGCCGCACGGGCGGCAGCGCTCCGGCGCGACGATGAGCTCGAGCCCCTCGACGACGAGCGCCTCGGTCGGGCAAGCGGACGCGCACGCCCCGCACACTACGCAGGCGGCGCGGTCGACCGTGATGTCCGCATCGGAACGCGTCATCGCTTCCTCCCGGCGAGCCATTTGCCGGCGAATTGTACCAGAAGCCGCGGATTCGCCGCAACGAGGGCGCGCACCATGAGGAGCGGCTTGATGCCCTTCTCGTCGAAGATGCCCGGCACGCGGGAGAGCTCCCGGCCCATGCGGGACATCTCCTCGTCGGGAAGCGCGTAGAAGATGCGCGCCGCGTGGTGGAACGCCTCGTTCGTCTTGCCGACGGTGCGCCCCCACTCGCGCGTGTACGCGCCGAGGTCCTTCGCCGAGACGCTTCCCCGCTCGAGCGCGGGGAGAATCGCCGCGGCCGCCATGTCGGCCGCCTCGAGCGCGTTCACGATGCCGCCCCCCGAAAAGGGATTGTTCTGGTTCGCCGCCTCGCCGACCGCGACGAATCCGTCCGCGGCGAGCGAGCGCATGCCGCGGGCCACGGAGCATCCGCCGACGACGAGGCGCACGCGCCTCCCGCCGGGCGCCCGGCTCGCGAGAAATGCGGCGAGGTATTCGAGGGCCGTCTTGCCGTCCGCCCGCAGCGGATTGATCCCGACGCCGACGTTCGCCCTCCCCGGCCCTTTCGGGAAGACCCATGCATAGCCTCCCGGCGCGAAGGCCGCGCCGAGGTGGAATTCGATGCAGCGGCCGGGCACGTCGACGCCATCGACGAGCTCCTCGGCGCAGGCGAAGATCTCGTCGGGCCGGAAGCTCTTCTTGAGCCCCGCCCACCGCGGCGAGAGCGATTCGACGCCGTCCGCCCCCACGGTGACCGCGGCCGGCACGTCATACTCCGCGCCTCCCGCGAGGTCCTTCACCCGAGCGCCGCTGACGCGGTCCCCGTCGCGGAGGAGTCCCATCGCCTGGTGGCCGGCGCGCAGCTCCGCGCCGGCGGCGACGGCCGCATCGGCGAGGCGCCGGTCGAACAGCTCGCGGTCCACGACGAATCCGATGCCGGGCATTTCGCGATGGAATCTCGTGCCGTCGGGCGCGACGACGAGAAATCCGTCGATGGGGGAGGAGACGATCGTCTCGTCGAGCGCCAGGTACCGCTCGACGTCCTCGCGCGGCCCCACGGCCTCGGCGCAGCGCACCGGATGCCCAACGCGCGGGCGCTTCTCGAGCAGGAGCACGCGGGCGCCGCCCCGGGCGATCTGCGCGGCGGCCCTCGAGCCGGCCGGTCCCGCGCCGATCACGACGACGTCGAAACGAGGGTTCACGGTCATAGATAATAGGTCAGATTGAGCGACAGGATGAAACCCGTATAGCTGAGATCGAAGTTCCCGCCGTGGATCTCGAACTTGCTCTGCCCCATCTGGTATTTTCCCTCGAGCCCCGCGGCGAACCGGTTCGTGATGAAGTAGCTCAAGCCCAGCTCGAGGTGCAGGCCCGCCTCGAGGCTGTTCTGCGACACGTTCTCGCCCGGGTTTTCGAAGGGCTCGCCGTCGCTCGTCGTGCTCTTCGTCGTGAGGTCCACCATGGGGACCAGCGCCGAGAATCCGGCTCCGATGAACGGCGAGAAGCTCTGCGGCTCCGGAGGCATGAAGTAGTACGAGAATCCTATCTCGAAGGAGAGGAGGTACACGTCGAGCGTACGCTCGATGTCGAGGGGGATCTTGTTATACACGGAGTCGCCGGTGTCGGCGACGTAGTACCCGTCGCTCGAGGTGCTGATGTAGGTGAGCCCCGCGCTTCCCTTGAAGAAGTGATTCGGCGTGAGCGGGCGCTCATAGGCGAGGCGGCCGTGCGGCGCGGGAGAGAGCTCCTCGAAGGTGTCCATCCCGTTCCGGTCCATCGCCCATTCGTTGAAATGATCGGTCAGATATTCGAAATCGGCCCCGTCGAGGAATCCGATGGAGAGGGTGAGCCCGTTCGGCGGCATCGGGCCGTAGAGCTTCTTTTCCTTGAATATCGGAGGCGCGCCGTGCGCGGCGGAACAGGCGAGCAACGAAATGACCACGACGAGTATCGCGTATTTTTTCATGAACGCTCCATTCTCCGGATTCTCCGATTCCCTTTCGGATCCCCTTGGCCACACGATTATAAGGTAACTTATGCGCATTTCGTTGTCAAATGCAACCTTAGGCCCGTTCCCGTCTTGACAAAGGCGCCCGTCGGGCGTAAGGTGAATTCCTCTCGGGGGGAGCGGTATGAAAACGGTTCTTTTCGTCTGCACGGGAAACAGCTGCCGGAGCCCGATGGCGCGGGGGCTCGCCGCGGCCGGTCTGCCGGAGCGCTGGCGGGGGAAGATCGGTTTCGCCTCGGCGGGTACCGCCGCGTACGACGGGATGTGGGCGGCGGAGAACGCCGTTCTGGTCCTCAAGGAGGTCGGGATCGACATATCGGGGCACCGGGCGAGGCTCCTGACGATCGATATGGTGGAAAACTCGGCCCTCGTCGTGGCGATGGCGCGCCGCCACCGGGAGGATATTCTCCGCATTGCGCCGGGCGCCCGGGACAAGACGATCGTTCTCGGCGAGCTCGATCCGGCGCGCGCGAATCCCGACGTGGATGACCCGATCGGCGGCGACGAGGCGGTCTACCGGCGCACGAGGGAGGAGATCGCGGGGCTCGTCACCCTGCTCTTCGACCATCTGGATTT
>JBFYZJ010000388.1:0-3564 GCA_041309565.1 Candidatus Krumholzibacteriota bacterium | reverse complement strand
GGAGCACGAGCAGGTAGATGTAGATCAGCTCCCGGCGCCGGCCCCACGAGAGCGCGAGCCCGACGACGAAGAGGACGAGCACCGGCGCGAAGCTCATCATGCTCGCGAGCACGGTGAGCCGCGAGGCGTAGGCCGGATTATCCGTATTGAGCCTCACGTTCCAGAGGCGCTTGAACTTGCTCCACCAGAGCCCGGGCATTCTCCCGGGATTCGCCCGGATCGCGGCGATCGCTTCGCGCCGCAGGAAACGGTCCTTTTCCACCTCGCCCATGCCGCTCGTATCGGGGAAGGGGAGCGCGCCGCCTGGCCCCCCCGTCGGATTGTGCGGGCTGTTTCCCTCGTAGAAAGTGTAGCCGGTCATCGTCGTCAGAGGGACGAACTCGCCGAATACGCGGTAGTTCCGGAGCGCCCAGGGAGCGAGCACCGCGAGGGCGATCGCCGCCGTGACGAGCGAGCGTTTGATCGCTTCTTTCGCCGGCATGACGACGAACATGCCCGCGAGCGAGAGGAACAGAAACACGATCAGCTCGGACCGGCAGAGAATCCCGAGGCCGAAAAGGAATCCCGCCCACGCGAACCGCCGTTCCGACAGAAGCAGCATGATCAGCGACAGCAGAAAGATGAAGAGCGTCTCGGTCAGCACGGCGCCGCTGTAATAGATGAAGAACGGGTATATCGCGCAGGCCGCGAGCGCAATTTTCGCCGCGGCGGTTCCGAACAGCCGTTTCCCGAGCAGATAAACGGGCAGGCATGTGGCGGCGGAGAGAAGCGCCTGGACGATTCTCACCGCGAGCAGGTTCTCCCGTCCGAAAACGGCGTACACGAACGAGAGGAACAGGCTGTAGACGGGAGGCCGCAGCGCCTTTCGGCCCTCGTCGAGAACGATGCCGTTTCCGTCGACGGCGTTCAGCGCGATGCCGTTCCATTGCCGCGAATCGGGAAAATAGAGCTCGTGCCGGTCGAGGGAGATTCCCCAGGCGAGGCGCAGGGCGAGGGCGGCGATCAATGCCGCGAGAACGAACTTTTCCTTGCCTATGCTCCGGATGTTCATTATCACGGTAGTATGCGAATTTCGAAACACTGTCAAGATGTTCGCGCCGGACGCCTCATCGGCCGGGGAAAGGCCGATCGTCCCGCTTCCCGGAGCGGATCGGCATGAAGCTCGCCTTGGTCGGCATATCGGGTTCGGGGCGCACGACGCTCTTCAACAGCCTCACGGGGCATAACGCCGCGACGACGGGACACGGCGCGACGGACGGCAAGCCGAACGTCGCCATCATCAAGGTCCCCGACCGCCGCATCGACGAGCTCGTGCGGATCTTCAAGCCGAAGAAGAACACGCACGCGAAGATCCAATACATGGATTACGTGGGGCTCACCCGCGGGGACGCCGCGCAGAACGCGAAGGTGATCAAGTTCATCAAGGATTCCGACGCGCTCGTGTACGTGCTGCGCGGCTTCGACGACGACGGCGTGGCGCATCCGCTCGGCGGCGTCGATCCGGTCCGCGACTTCGACGCGCTCGAGGCCGAGCTCCTGCTCTTCGATCTCGACCTTGCCGAGAAGCGGCTGATCGGCATGGACGAGTCCGCGCGGAAAGGCCATCCGCCGAAGAAGGAGGAGCGCACCGCCGTTCTCAAGTGCAAGGAAGCCCTCGAGCGCGAGATGCCGCTGCGCTATCTCGAGTTCGACGAGACGGAGACGAGGGCCCTCCGGCATCTCGAGTTCATCTCGATGCTGCCCGTGATGACGGTGATCAACGTCGGCGATTCGGACCTCGACGGCGCGAGGAGCTCCTCGTGGCGGGACGCGATTCGCGGCCGGATCGCGCGCTTCGCGACGGATCCCCCGGCGCCGATCGTTCTCTCGGGGAAGATCGAAATGGAGATCGCCCGGCTGCCCGCCGAGGACGCAGCGGACTTCCTCGCCGATCTCGGCGTCGAGATGCCGGCGCGCGAGCGCATGATCAGGGAATCCTACGGTCTTCTCGGGCTCATCTCGTTCCTGACCGTCGGCGAGGACGAGGTCCGCGCTTGGACGATCCCGAAGGGGATCGAGGCGCAGGCGGCCGCCGGCAAGATTCACAGTGACCTCGAACGCGGCTTCATCCGCGCCGAGGTGATCTCCTTCGAGGATTTCGTGGAGGCGGGAAGCCTCGCCGCCGCGCGCGCGAAGGGGCTGCTGCGCCTCGAGGGCAAGACGTACGTCGTCCGCGACGGCGACATCATCGATTTCCGGTTCAGCGTATGAAAGCGATAACTCCCGAACGAATCCTCTTCGCCGGCCTCGCGCTCTTCCTGATCGCCGCCCTCTTCGTCATCGACGATTACGGGATGAACAAGGACAGCCAGAAAAACTTCGGCGAAGGGAGGCTGCATCTCAACTACCTCCTGACGGGGAGTGTGGATCGCGGCCTCCTGCAGTGGCAGATGCACGGCGCATACGTCTTCATCGCCGCCGACGCGGCGAAACGCCTGCTCCACGACCGTCTCGGCCTCCTCGACGCCACAGCGGCCCGCCACGTGATCCTGCCCGGGATGACCGCCGCGTTCCTCGCCTTCCTGTTCCTCTTCGCGAAGCGGCAGTGGGGCGCGATCCACGGGCTCGCGGCGGCGGGGCTTCTCCTGAGCTACCCGTATTACTGGGGGCACACGTTCAACAATCTGAAGGACGTGCCGCTCCTCGTCTTTTTCTCCCTCACGATCATGTGCTTCGTCGAGTGGAGCCGCACGCGGCGGGCGAAGTTCTTCCACGGTTTCTTCGTTCTGCTCGGGCTCGCGGTCGCCGTCAAGACGTACGCGCTTCTCGCCGTGCTCATTCTCATGCTCTGGGGAGTGGCCCGGTTTCGCCCGCGGGGGATGCGCGCCGGCCTTCCCCGCCCGCGATCGATGCTGCCGGCGCTCGCGGGCGTCGCCGTCACCGCGGCGGTCGTGCTCGTTCTCTACGCGCCGGCGTTCTGGGGCATCGGCGACAAGATGTCCTTCCTCGAGGCGTGGCGCGCTCACGTGAAGGAGATCACGTACGGGGCGAAGGGCTCCTTCAGCCTGAATCCCTTCGTGCAGGCGCTGTTCAGAACGCCGCTCCTCGTCCTGATATTCGCCCTCGTCGGGCTGGCCGCGGCGGCGCGGCGATGGCGCGAGTCCTCCGTGAACTCCCTCCTCATCCTCTGGCTGCTCGTGCCGCTCGTCATCTCGAGCCTGCCCCGGACGCTCGTCTATCACGACGGCATGCGGCATTTCATGGTGTTCCTCGTGCCGCTCTGCCTCCTCGCCGCCGTCGGCATCGGGGAATGCGCGGGATTCGCCGCGCGGAGGATGAAAAAACGAGCCGAATCGCTCTTCGCCGTTGCCGTCGCCGCGGCGATCGGCGCGAGCTTCTGGGGGATCGTGAGCACGCACCCGTATCAGGTGACGTACTTCAATGCGCTCGCCGGCGGGCTCGAGGGGGCTCAGGAGAAGGGGATCCCGGACGCGTGCGACTACTGGCTGAACTCTTACCGCGAGGCCGGTCGCTGGATCGATCGCAACGCCCCCCCACGGGCGCGCGTCATCGGATTGTACATCT
>JBFYZJ010000387.1:0-6454 GCA_041309565.1 Candidatus Krumholzibacteriota bacterium | reverse complement strand
GGGGAGGCTCGCCGCCGCGGCCGTCGCGCTTCGCGCCGAATGCATGAGCGCGGCCGACAGCATCGAGGCCGCCGAGTCGCTCTTCCGCGGAGCGCTCGAAACGGCGCAGACGGGCGGTTTCCGGCGGATCGAGAGCGGCTGCCTCGCGGGCCTCGGCCGGCTCGCCGACAAGCGCCAGCGATACGCGGATGCGGCGTCCCTCTACGACCGGGCGCTCGCGCTCGAGCGGGGCATGGGGAGCAAAGAAAAGATCGCGACCCTCCTGAACAATCTCGGACAGGTCGAGGTGAACGCCGGCGCCCTCGAAGCCGCCGCGGCGCGTTTCGCGGAGGCGGAGGAGATCGCGGGCTCCTGCGGCCTGAAATGGATCCTCGGCTACCTGTCGTACGGCCGCGGCGCACTCGCCGAGCGGAACGGGGACGCGGAAGGCGCCGTCAAGCTCTTTCAGCAGGCGCTCGCGCAGCACCGGGTGCAGGGCAACTCGTGGGGAGAGCTCGGCGCGCAGCTGAGGCTCGCGTATCTCCGCGGCACGATCGGACAGTACGCGACGGCGATCGGGCACTACGAGCAGGCGCTCAAAGTCTACGAGGAGATGAAGAGCCTCTACGGCATGAGCTGGACGCTCGCGGGGCTCGCCGTCGCCCATCACAAGCTCGGCGATTTCGCGAAGGCGGAAGCCTTCTACCGCCGCGCGCTCGACGTGCGGCGCCGCCTCGGCGACCGGCGCGGCGCCGCCTGGTGCCTCAACTCGCTCGGGATGATTGCCGACATGCAGGGCCGCTATCGCGAAGCCCTCTCGTACGAGCACGAGGCGATGGCGATCTACCGGGAGCTCGATGACCGCGCAGGCATCGCGGAAGCGCACTTCGGCATCGGATCGGTCTTCTTCTACCTCGGCAACTACACCGAGTCGCTGAAAAACTTCGAGGAGGCGTTCGCGATCGCCGCTGAAACGGCGAACGAGCAGCTGCTCGGCAGAGTCGTGAGCGGCATGGGATCCGCCTACGAGGCGGCGGGCCGGCTCGATCTCGCGGGGGATCTGCACCGGAGATGTCTCGACATCGCGCGCGCCTCGCGGGAGCAGACGCGGATCGTCTGGGCGCTCAACAACCTCGCTTCCCTCGAGATCCAGACGGGCGATCTCGCCGCGGCGACCCGCCATGCCGGAGAGGCGCTCGCGCTGCTGCCGCCCGCGGGGCAGGATTACCTCCGCGCCCGGACGCTCTACCTCCTGGGGACGGCCGGCGGACCGGCCGAATCGTCGATCGCTCATCTCGAGCGCGCGCTTTCCCTCGCCGAGGGAAGCGGCCTCGAGGAGCTCAGGTGGAGATGCCTGTCCGATCTCGGCGAGCGCCGCCTCGCGAAGGGCGATACGGCGAAGAGCTACTCGTTCCAGCATCGCGCGATCGTCGCGGTGGAATCGCTCAGGCGGCTCGCCGGATCGGACGAGCTTCGTCGCCACTTCTTCCGGCCGGCGATCCTTCCCTACGATCGCGTCGTCTCGGTCATCCTGACGAGATCCGGCCAGGCGCCGGACGTCAAGGAAGCGTTCAGCTACACGGAGCGCTGCAGGGCGCAGATTCTCGCTTCGCTCCTCAGGGAAGCGATGGAGCGGACCGGCGCGAAGGGGATCGACCGGCTCCTCGGGCGCGAGCGGTATATCCTGGCGCGGCTCGCGTTTTATCAGGCGCGCCTGCAGGACGGCGCGCTCACCGTCGAGGAGCGAGAGGGTTTTCTCAAGAAGATCGAGGATCTCGAGCGGCGCTTCACGGGCCTGAGCCTCAAGTTCGAGCAGGGGGACCGTGACTACGTCTCGGCGCTCTATCCGAAGGTCGAGCAGACCGACGAGCTTCTCGCGGCTCTCGCTCCCGATGAACGGCTGCTGTCCTATTTCCTCGGCGAGAAACGGTCGTTCGTATTCTGCGGCACGAGGGAGGAGCTCACCGTCCACGAGCTTCCCGCACGCGCCGTTATCGAGCAGCGCGTCGATTATTTCCTCGGCATTCTCATGCAGCTGGCCCATTCGCCCGCCGCGACGGCCGCCGATTCCACGGGGCGCGGCGCAGCGGAATCCGTTCCCGAGATCCCGCCGCAGGTGTTCGAGTTCGCCTCGAAGGAGATATACGATCTGCTCGTCGCGCCCGCGGCTCGATCGATCGAGCCGGGGGAGAAGCTCGTCATCGTGCCGGACGGCCTGCTCCACCGGCTCCCGTTCGCGATCCTCGGGAACGGCGGCCGGTATCTCGTCGCGGATCACGACATCTCGTATGCGCCGTCGCTCCGGACCCTGCGATATCTGCGCGAGCGCGGCGCCGTGCGCGACGCCTCGAAGCGAGCGCCCGAGTATGACATCATCGCGATCGGCGCGAGCGGCGAAGGCCCGGAGGGCCCGGACAGCGGCGAGCGTGTGTATCCGTTCACCGATATCCCGATCGAGCCGCTGCCGCTCGCGGCGCGGGAGGCGAAGGAGGTCGCGTCGCTGTTCTCCCGCTCGCTCGTGCTCGCGGGGCGGAGCGCGGGGGAAGGCGCGCTCAAGGCGAGCCGCATCGACGACACGGGGATTCTCCACGTCGCCGCGCACGCCTATGTCGACAACGACGACCTGCGGCGCTCGTTCATCGTCCTCAACCCGGAGCGGGGCTTCGGCGACACGCTGGCGAGCGTATCGGAGGACGGCATTCTCCAGTGGCACGAGATCGCCTCGCTCAAGCTCAACGCCGCGCTCGTCACGCTGTCGGCGTGCCGCTCGGCGGGGGGGGTGCTGTCGTACGGAGAGGGCATTTCGGGGCTCACCGAGGGATTCCTCTACGCGGGGGCCGGCTGCGTGCTCGCGGCGCAGCTCGACATACCGGACGATCTCGCGGCCGGAATGATGATCGAATACTACCGGGGCGTGAAGAAGGGGCTCGGGTCGGCCGCGGCGCTGAGCGCGGCGCAGCGGAGCGCTCTCGCGAAGGAGGGCGCGATCGCGAGCCCGGCCGTGTGGGGCGCCTACGTCTCGATCGGGGACGGCGCCTCGGCGCCCCGGCTCTCGAACTGGTTCGCGCGCTCCCGGGTGCTGCTCATCGCGCTCGCCCTCGCAGCGGTCGTTCTCGGGGCGTTCGTCGTGCGGGGGCGCCGCCGCTGATTCCTCTTGCCTGGACGATCATTTTTTCGTGGCGCAAAACGCATTTTCTGTGTCATTCTCCCGCGGGGGAATGTCTCATTGATTGAAAGCGTGCAAACGGCGACCGACGAGGCGCTGGCCGCGGAAATCGCGCGGGAGCCGAGCGAACGGCTCTGCACCGAGCTGTTCCGCAGGTACTGCAAGAAGATCTACCTCTGGTGCTTCGGCTACTCGCACGACGTCGAGGACGCGCTCGATCTCTCGCAGGAGATCTGCGCGAAGGTCTTCCGGAGCATCGGGAGCTACTCGGGGCGCTCGCGGTTCTCGACGTGGGTCTATCAGGTGACGCGGAACCACTGCCTCGGCGAGCTCTCGAAGCGGCGGATGCGGTGGCGCGACCGGCTCATCTCGTTCGAGGACAGCGCCGGCGAGGAAGCGCTCGAGACGAAGATCTTCTCGCGGCTCGACGAGATCGGCGATATCGGGAAGATTCTCACGGCGGCGCGGGAATACATGTCGATGGAGGAGCTCGAGGCGTTCGTCCTCCATTACCACGAGGGGCTCACGGTGAACGAGATCACGAAAATCGTCGGGTGCGCGAACGCGACGGGCGCCCGCGCCCTGATTCAGAGCGCGAGACGGAAGTTCGGCCGTCTCGTCGAAGAGAAGGATTTCGGGCATGGCTCGTGACGGGCATATCGATATCGAAACGCTCGACGCGTATCTCCTCGGGAAGCTCGGCGAAGCGGAAGCCGAGGCCGTCCGGCGCCACATCGAAGGATGCGTGCTGTGCGGTCTCGAGCTCAAACGCCTCCAGCGGTTCGCCGCCCTGGATTCGGACGAGGATCTGGCACGCACCGCCGAATGGATCTACGCGCGGCGGAAGCTCGAAAACGCGTATCGGGACAAGATCGCCCCCGCGGCGACCGGCGAGGCCGTCGAGCGGCGGAGCCGGGCCCCGCGGGGGGCGCGCGCCCTGGGATGGCTCGTTCCGGCGGCGGTCATGGCCGCGGGTCTCGTCATCATCGGGATCTTCTCGAAGCAGGAGGATTCTCCCGTAATCGAGTCCGCGCGGCGTGTCATGCGCGGAACGCCGCCGGTGCGATACGAGATCGAGCTCGTGGAGCCGGTCGGGGAGATCTCCGCTCCTCCCGCGGTTTTCAGATGGGCGTCGGAGCGCGGTGACGATCGCTACACGCTCGAGATCTTTACGCCGACGCTGTCCCGAATCTATCTGGCCTCGAACGTGGCCGGCCCTTCCTGGACCGCGCCCGACAGTCTCCGCACGATCATCAAGCCGAACGTCGTCTATCTCTGGAGCGTGCGGGGTCATCGGGGGCTCGAGCGGGCCTCCGTGTCCCCGAACGGCTGGTTCAAGATCGCGCGCAAGCCCATGATTCCGAAGTGACGGCCCGAACGCCGCGCCCGTCCTCTCCTTGACACATCGAATACCGCGTGATAGCGTTCCCCCGATAGCGTTCCGTTGTGGTATTTCGCGGTTTCGGTGCGTGTTCACGAATGCGGGGAGGCTCGGACGATGGACATCAAGAAGATTCAGGCTGCGCTGAAGGAAAAGGGCGTCGACGGCTGGCTCCTGTGTGATTTTCACAATCGCGACCATCTCGCCTATCGCGTGCTCGGGCTCGATTTCAAGAAAGGCACGTCGCGGCGCTGGTTCTACTTCATTCCCGCACAGGGCGAGCCGATCAGGCTCCTCTCCGCCGTCGAACCCGCGCGGCTCGACGCGCTTCCCGGCGAGCAGAGATTCTACCGCTCGTGGGGAGAGCTCCATTCGTCGATCGAGAAGATGCTCGGCAAGCCCAAGAAGCTCGCCATGCAGTATTCTCCGCTCAACAATATCCCCTACGTAGCCATCGTCGACGCCGGGACGATCGAGATCATCAGGAAGTTCGGTCACGAGATCGTCTCGTCGGCCGACCTCGTCCAGCAGTTCGAATCGCTCATCGACCGGAAAGGTTACGAGAGCCACCTCAAGGCGTGCGACAAGATCCAGCATATCAAGAACGAGGCCTTCGCCGAGATCGGCAAGGCCTTCGCCGAGAAACGGAAGCTCACCGAGTACGAGCTCGCGCGCTGGATCATGAGGCGCTTCGACGAGGAAGGACTCGACTGCGGCGGCGAATCTCCGATCGTCGGCATCAACGACCATCCGTCCGATCCGCACTTCGAGCCGAAGCCGGAGGGCACGTACACGTTCAAGAAGGGGGACTGTATCCTCATCGATCTCTGGGCGAAGCTGAAAGAGCCCGGCTCGATCTACTACGACATCACGTGGTGCGGATTCGCCGGGGACGAGCCGCCGGAGAAATATCAGGAGATCTTCCACGTCGTGCGCGACGCCCGCATCGCAGCGGTGAACTTTGTCCGCAAGCGCTTCGCCGCGAAAAAGCCGTGCTTCGGGTGGGAGGTGGACGACGCGTGCCGCAAGGTGATCGTCGACGCCGGCTACGGCGACTACTTCGTCCACCGCACGGGACACTCGATCGGCGAGGAAGTGCACGGGAACGGCGTCAACATCGACAACCTCGAGACGAAGGACGAGCGGCAGCTCGTGCCGGGGATTTGCTTCTCCGTCGAGCCGGGCATCTACCTCAAGGGGGAGATGGCGGCGCGCTCCGAGATCGACTGCTTCATCACGCTCGACGGCGAGGTCGTCGTGGCGGGCGAGGAGCAGATGGAGCTCGTGCGGGTGCACGTGTAGCGGCTCCTCGGCCGGTCCGCGCGGGCGGCGCTAGATTACCCGTCTCAGCGTGAGCGATACCGTCCGCTCCTCGCCGTTTCTCGTGACGGCGAGCGTCACCCGGGCGCCGGATGTTCTGAACAGATCGTGCAGCTCGAACCTGTCGCACGCCGGGGACGCGATTCCATTTATCTTCATGACCGTGTCGCCGGCCGCCAATCCGGCTTCATCGGCGGGAGATCCGGGATACACGCGGTCGACGAGAAGCTCCCCGTCTTTCCCCCTGCTCATGACGAGGCCTGACATATCGTATTCGGACGGCTCCGCGAAACGCCGGTTCGGCTCGAGGAACATCCGGCGCCCGGGATAATCGTAGACGAGGTTGAAACGGGAGAACAGGCCGAGCCCGATCAGGGCCTCCGTCGTCACCGTCCCCTTGTCGTCGGGAGCGACGAAGCCGGTCAGAAGATCGGAAAGGCGGTATTTTCCGATCTCGACGGCGCGGACCCGTCCGATAGAGCCGCGCGTTTCCCCCTGCGCGCCGAATCCGAGGCTGGCCTCGAGCGCGCGCTCCGGCGCGGCGAGCTTGTTCGCTTCCCGCGGGTCGATCTGCAGATAGTCGTTGTATCCGAGATCCATCGCGAGAT
>JBFYZJ010000386.1:0-4461 GCA_041309565.1 Candidatus Krumholzibacteriota bacterium | reverse complement strand
GTCACCATTTCGATGCCGTAGACGTCGACGATCGGACAATGGTACTCGATGTCGTCAGAGTAGTAGCGCAACAGCGTGGTCCAGTCCACGTTCTGCACCTCGAGCATGCCGAGCCCGATCTCAAGCCGATCCTGGCGCAACCGGCCAAAACAGTACCCCTTGGAGTTGGCGAGGACAGGCGTGAGCACGAGGATGCAGGCGAGTATTGCAGTGCAAGTGACAAGTCTTCTCATATTCCCCCTCCTGAAGCAGCGCCTTTGTAGTTGAATTTAGTAACTGATTATATCACGAAATATCATGCCGATCAAGAATAATTTGGAACCATTATGAACTGCTGGCGCGATCGTTATTTTCACGGTTGACGGATACCCTGCATATCAGGGGCAAGATCCCGGAAACGGAGAGTGGTTATGAAGAGGGTTGCATTTGGGGAGCCGGTCTTCCATGGCTTGGGGATTTCATTCCGGCCCGCGATTCGCCCGCAAAGATGCTTGATTGCGGAAAGCCGGAGGATTAGACTCTCTCCAATCCCCAAAGCTCCAAGGAGAAGCGCCCGCCGCCACCGGAGACCAGGAGACCGCCTGCCATCGAGCACGCGTTCCGAGCCGCGGAACGCCGATGCGAAAGGAGAATGGAAGCATGCGATGGGTATGCATTGCTCTTGTCGCGGCGCTGGGCATTTTCGTCGAGCCGACGTCGTGTCGGAGCGAGAACGAAGCGCAGGGAAAGACATTCGAGGTTGTATGGAACAAGGTCAACGAAACCTATTTCGATCCGGCGTTCGGCGGCTTGAACTGGAAGGGCGTCCATGACCGCTACCAGCCGCGTATAGCCGCCGCAATGACCGACAAGGAGTTCTACGAGCTTGTCAACGACATGCTGTGGGAGCTGAAAGCCTCGCATGCAAATTTGATTCACCCGGGATCCATCGCGCGGTATGAGCCCATCGTGTTCGCCGAAGGCAGCCCCGGCATCGACGTGAGATTGCTCAAGGGAGCGGCGGCGATAACCTCCGTCAAGCCCGAGTCTCCCGCCCATGCGGCGGGTATTTCTCCCGGGTACGTGATTCAGGCGCTTGATGGAATTCCGGTCGATCAGATCGCGCGAGAGGCGGAACTGAGAGTGCCGCCTCCCGCCAACAGCCGCAGTCGAGCGGCAAGAATCACCAAAGCCATTCTGAGCCGCGTCTATGGGGCGCCGGGGACGGAGGTTGCCATCGTCTATCTGGATAAGGATGGGGAGAAGAGAGAGCAGAGAATAATGCGCGCGAAACGGAATGGAATACCCATCGGCCCCGTCTTTCTAGCGATAGAGTTCGAAGCGAGGCGGCTTGAGAATGGAATCGGATACGTTCGATTGAACACACTGCAGCCCCAATTGACGCCTCGAATTGCTGAGGCCATCAAGGCCATGGGAAACGTGCGGGGGATCATTCTCGACCTGCGCGGGAATTCGGGGGGAGAGATCGAGAACATGCCCGAGCTGTTCGTCAGGGAGAGGACGCTGCTCTATCTCCGCACGTCTCGGGACGGTGAAAGCGAGGTCTTTTCCAGTCCCGCGGACAGCGCCTCCGCAGTGCCCTTGGTTTTGCTGATCGACGCATTGAGCGGATCCGCGAGTGAGCTTCTCTCCGCTTGTCTGCAAGCGGCGGGCCGAGCCGTTATTGTGGGCGAACGCAGCCCCGGAGCGGTTCTGGAATCTGACACGATGATATTGCCGAATGGCTCGATCTTCATGTATCCAGTGGCTCAGCTCAAAATTCCGGATGGGACGGTGCTCGAGGGACACGGCGTCGTGCCGGATATCGAGGTCGGGCTCGACCGCGAAATGCTGCTGAAGGGTATCGACTCCCAGCTGGACGCCGCCATCGGGTACATCGAAGAACGGAATAATTAGACTCGCGCCGCCAGGCCCTTTCAATCCCGGCTCGTCATTTGAGTATCGAGAACTTCGCCGACTGAACGGCGGTTTCGAAGGTTCTGCGGTCGGTCACCGTCACATCCAGTCTGAACGGTCCCTTCCACAGCTCGTCCGTGGCGATCTCCAGCCGCTGTGGCTGGGTCGAGCCATACCCGCTCGTTTCGAAGGCCGCGCCGATGGTTGCGGGTATCTCCAGAAGCACCGGCCCCCATCGCTTCTTTTCGAGTGGCACGATACGGTATTCGACCGAGTAGAGAGTCTTTTCATCCTCATCCGTATCGAGTCCGTAGATCTCGAAATAGAAGACGATCGGCGCGGGAATCCGGTACGCATGCAGCGGGTGAGGAACGACGCAGAGATTGCCTTTGACGAATCTCGAGTTCTCCTCGGCCTCCGTGATGCTGGCTGCGAACTGGATGTCGCTGATGCAGGGGGACGCCTTGTAGGCTGGAACGTCCACGTCCGTCTTGAAGTCAGCTCTGCGCTTCGAACTCGGGTCGCATGCCTCGATGCCCAGGTGGTAGCGCCCCGGCTTGAGGGCGAGGACGATCTGCCCGGGAACGAAGTCGGACGCCGTCTGCGACTCAGCCTTGTCGATGATCTCGATAGAGCCCTCTCCCGAGGCTACCTCGTGAAAGTTGTCGTCCCTCACCAGGACTCGAAGCTCGACCTTCGAGCCGCGAGCCGCTCCTTGCCTTGCTGCTGCTCGCGTTTCCGCCGGCACTTCGAAACTGACATCAATGCGATCGATCTTATCTCCGCCCTGGAAGGAGGCGATGTCGTAGAAGCATGCAAGCGGCGCCCATTCAATGTCAATTGCATAGAGGGAGGAGTAAATTTCATTATACACTCGAAAGTTCTGGTCGGCGTGGCGGGCCTTTACGCTCGCCGTCTCCCATATACGGCATGGGCGCATTGCGGCCAGCTTGGAGCATAACTGTTGATCGGCGCTGTAGTCTGGCACCTCGGGCGGCTCGATGGGCGTCCCCGGCGGTACAAGACGTTTTTGCGCGCAGCGGTACGTGAATCTCTCCCTCGGATTGATATCCGTGAAGGTAACGCTCATGTTCAGGGGATCGTAGCACCAGAGCTCCTGGGGCAGCTTCAGCCCCAGGCACGTCAGGTTGTTCATCCGCAAGCTCGGGGGCCCGAACCGGATGAAGATCTCCCCCCGGTCATCCCAACCCGGGGGATCGGCCATCCCGAAGAGCTGCCGGGCCGCCGCCACCCTTTCCTGGTGCTCATCGCGCAGCTCGTTCGCCTTGGTCGCGGGCGTCGGGTCGACCGCCAGCCAGAACATCTCGAGCCACTGCGCGCGATCCGTCCCGGTGCGGAGCGAAAGATACTCCATTATCTGGGTGTCGCTCAGGAGATACTGCAGGCCGCAGTATTCCCTGAGCTCGTCCGCGGGGAGCCGCGCGACGGGCCTTTTCTCTCCCCGGATGGCATGCACGGGAGACGTGGCGGCGAGCAGGATGCACCCGAGAAGTGCGAGTATGAAGAGAGAGATTCTCACGTGCACTTCCTCAGGCGGACGCCCGGAGGCGCACTATAACCGCGCATCGGGTGTCTACCTTTGGTGGGATTCTTCGAGGCTTGCTCCTGTATTCAAAATATAACGGAAGGCCGCGCCGGGTGCCAATGGATAATGCCCAACAGGGTTTTCTTCATTTTCGAAGGTCCGGGAAGTCGAGTCTTGGCTCTGATCCCCCGTTCTTGGACCGCTCGGCGAGCCATCCCAAGACAGAGAGTGGTTATGAAGAGGGTTGTGTTCGGGGAGCCAGACTATTTATTGCGTTAGCTGCTCACAACTCCTTGGCTCTTTTTCAATTTTGACACGACACCAAATCTCGATTAGAATGGCTTTCGGGCGGTTCGGCTCTTAGAGTTGCGAGTTTCTGCGATGCAGCCGGAGCGGCACGGCCGCGGGGGGGATCGCATGATCGGCCGGACGATTTCGCATTACAGAATAGTCGAGAAGCTCGGCGAGGGCGGCATGGGGGTCGTCTACAAGGCCCACGATATCGACCTCGATAGGTTCGTTGCGGTCAAAGGGCTCCCCGAGCACCTCGGCGAACAAGACGTCGAGTATCAGCGCTTCATGAGGGAGGCTCGAGCCGCTTCCGCCCTCAACCACCCAAATGTGTGCACCATATACGACTTCCTCAAAGTGAACGGCACGCAGTACATCGTGATGGAGTACGTAGATGGGCTCACGCTTCGAGAGCAAATGGCGGGGCGGGCGTCCGTGCCGGCGACTGAGGCGGTCATCTACGCGATCCAAATCGCCTACGCACTTCAGGAAGCGCATGATCACGGGATCGTCCACCGCGACGTGAAACCGGCGAACATCATGATTACCGTGAGGAACCAGGTCAAGGTGATGGATTTCGGCCTCGCGAAGCTGAAGGGCTCGATGAAGCTCACCCGGACGGACTCGACGCTCGGAACTATTTCCTACATGTCGCCGGAGCAACTGAAAGGGGGGGATGTCGATCCCCGGAGCGACCTCTTCTCATTCGGCGTCGTTCTGTACGAGAT
>JBFYZJ010000385.1:0-2709 GCA_041309565.1 Candidatus Krumholzibacteriota bacterium | reverse complement strand
GGCAACTTCGGCGTGCTCTACGCGGCCGAGGGCAAGCTCTACTACGCCGACGTTCCGGAGAGCATGATCGGCTCGGCCGCGGACGAGGACGGGCCGCGGGGCTTCGATCTCAAGTTCTTCGATCTCGAGAAGCGGGAGTCGAAGACGGCCCTGAGCGGGATCACGAACTACTCGTTCTCCCCCGACGGCAAGAAGATCCTGTATCAGGCGCGCGAGACGTACGGCATCGTCGACGCCGGCGAGGGCAAGAAGGTCGGCGACGGCACGATCTCGACCGGCGATCTCGAGATGAAGGTCGACCCGGCGGCCGAGTGGAAGCAGATGTTCACTGAGGCCTGGCGGCTCGAGCGCGATTTCTTCTACGTGAACAACATGCACGGGGTCGATTGGGACAAGATGCGCGGCCGCTACGAGGCGCTGCTGCCGTACCTCACGAGCCGCGACGATCTGAACTACATCATCGGCGAGCTCATCTCGGAGCTGAACGCGGGGCACGCCTACGTCGGCGGCGGGGATTACCCGAGCCTCCAGCCCGTCGGAACGGGTCTCCTCGGATGCGATTTCGAGGCGGACAAGGCGAGCGGCCGCTACCGCGTCGCGAAGGTTTACGAGGGGCGCAACTGGGATCCGCAGTTCCAGGGGCCGCTCAGCCAGCCGGGCATCAACGTGAAGGCGGGGGACTACATTCTCGCCATCAACGGCGTCGATCTGAAGTACCCGGCGGATCCCCTCGCGCTTCTCGAGAACCGCGCGGGCAAGCAGACCGTGATCAAGGTCTCGAAGACCGCGGACGGGAAGGACGCGCGCGAGGTCACCGTCGAGCCGGTCCCGAGCGAGATAAACATCAGGTACGCCGACTGGGTCGAATCGAACCGGCTCAAGGTTCTCGAGGCCTCGGGCGGCCGCATCGGCTACGTCCACGTGCCGAACACGGCGACCGAAGGGCTCATGGAGTTCGCCAAGCTCTTCTACGGGCAGGTGCACCTCGACGGCATCGTCATCGACGAGCGCTGGAACAGCGGCGGCTGGATGCCGTCCCTCTTCGTCGACCGGCTCGCGCGGAAACCGTCGAGCTACTGGATGCTGCGGCACTTCAAAGAGCCGAGAGCGTTCCCGCCGGCGGCGCCGAAGGGATATCAGGCCATGCTCATCAACGAGTGGGCGGGCTCGGGCGGCGACGCCTTCCCGTACCTCTTCCGGCAGGCCGGGCTCGGGCCCCTTATCGGCAAGCGCACGTGGGGAGGACTCGTGGGGATGAACCGCAACATCCCGCTCGCCGACGGCGGCGGCGTGACGATGCCCGGCATCGGCTTCATGGATCTCGAGGGGAACTACACCGTCGAGAACGTGGGCGTCTCTCCCGACATCGAGGTCGAGAACTCCCCCGAATTCACCGCCAAGGGGGGCGACCCGCAGCTCGATAAGGCCGTTCAGGTGCTCATGGATAAGATCAAGGCGAATCCGCCGAAGACGCCGTCGGTGCCGAAGGATCCGGACAAGCGCTGAGCCCGCGGAAAGCAGGCGCGAGTCCGTCAGACGGAGCCCGCCCCGCGAATCGTCCGATCGCCGAGATCGGGCAAACCCGCGGGGCGGGCTTTTTATTTCTTCGCGAGCCGCTGCTCGAAGATCGCGTAGACGACCGGCACGAGCACGAGCGTAATGAGGGTCGAACTGAGAATGCCCCCGATCACGACGCGGGCCAGGGGCGCCTGCGTCTCGCCCCCTTCGCCGAGGCCGATGGCGAGTGGCAGGAGCCCGAGGCAGGTGGTGAGCGTCGTCATGAGGATGGGGCGGAGCCGCCGCGAGCCGGCGAGGCGGATCGCCTCGCCGAGCGCCATACCCTCCTCGCGGCGCAGGCGGTTCGTGTAGTCGACGAGGAGGATCGCGTTGTTGACGACGATCCCCGCCAGCATGATGCAGCCGATGAAGGCCTGCATGCTGAAGATGGTTCCGGTGAGCAGCATCGTCACCGCGATGCCGATGAGCGCCATCGGGATCGAGAAGAGGACGACGAACGGGTCGCGCCACGATTCGAACTGCCCCGCCATCACCATGTAGACGAGCACGATCGCGAGGATGAATCCGAAGATGAGCTCCCGAAACGCCTTCTGCTGCTCCTCGTAGTCGCCCCCGAAGAGAATGACGAAATCCTTCGGAACCGGTACCGCGCGGAGCTCGCGGCGGATGTCCTTGATGATCGAGCCCATGTCGCGGCCGGTGTAGTTCGCCTGGATCGTGATGATGCGCTCCTGATCCTTCCGCTCGATGCGGACCGGCCCTTCCTCACGGACGGCTTCGACGACGTTGCGCAGGATGACCGGCTCCCCCCGGTTGTTGATCGCGGTGAGGTCGAGGAGGTTGTCGAGGCTCTTCCGGTCCTCCTCGCTGAGCCGCACGAGGATGTCGTACTGCTTGCCCCCCTCGCGGAAGTAGGACGCGCGCGTGCCGCCGACTCCCGTCTGCAGGGCGTCGCCGATGCGGGTGACGCCGAGGCCGAGATCGGCGGCCTTCGCCCTGTTGATGCGGATGATCTGCTCGGGATTGCCCTCCTCGCGGCTGATCCGCGTGTCGGTGATGCCGGGAACGGCGGCGACGACCTCGTTGACCCGCTGGGCGAGCGCCTGCGCCGTCGCGAGGTCGTACCCGCGGATCTCGATGTTCACGCCGCTCTCGGTCTGGGCGCCCATTCTCAGGACGAAGAGCCCTTCG
>JBFYZJ010000384.1:0-2768 GCA_041309565.1 Candidatus Krumholzibacteriota bacterium | reverse complement strand
GAAAAGCCGCCTCGCTCGTCTCCATCCCCGGCATCGGCAAGAAAACCGCCGAACGGATCGTTCTCGAGCTCAAGGACAAGATCGAGATCGAGCGCTATCTTCCGGCGGCGGCCGCGGCGGAAAAGGGCATGCCGCGCGAGCTGTTCGAGGAAGCGGTCACCGCGCTCGAGTCGATCGGTCTCTCCCGTGCGAACGCGCTCAAGGCGCTCGAACGGGTGAACGTCCCGGCGCTCGGGGCCTCGTACCGCGTCGAGGATCTCGTGCGTGAAGCGCTGAAAGCGATATAAACGATGGAACCGAAGAGAACGGACAAGGCGCCGGCGAACTTCCTCACCGATCCGAAGGTGGCCCCCGAGGAGATTCAGTCGGAGTCGCGGCTCCGGCCGAAGTCGCTCGACGAGTTTGTCGGCCAATCGAAGGTGAAGGAGAACCTCGCCGTCTTCATAGAGGCTGCGAAGCAGCGCTCCGAGCCGCTCGACCACGTGCTCCTCTACGGTCCGCCCGGCCTCGGGAAAACGACGCTCGCCCACATCATCGCGCACGAGCTCGGGGTCGCGATCCGCACGACGTCGGGCCCCGTTTTCCAAAACGCCGCGGAGCTCCTCGGCGTGCTCACGCAGATCGAGAAACGCAACGTCGTGTTCATCGACGAGATACATCGGCTGAGCCGCATCGTGGAGGAACACCTCTACCCGGCGATGGAGGAGTTCCGGTGCGAGCTCGTCGTCGACAAGGGGCCGCACGCGCGGCACTACTCGATCGCGATCGAGCCGTTCACGCTCGTCGGCGCGACGACGCGCGCCGGCATGATCACCCCGCCGATGCGGAGCCGTTTCGGCGTCGTCGCCCGCCTCGATTTTTACCGGCCCGAGGATCTTGTCCGTATCGTCACGCGCTCGGCGCAGCTCCTCTATATCGAGATCGACGACGAGGGGACAATCGAGATCGCGAAGCGCTCGCGCGGCACGCCGCGGATCGCGAACCGCCTGCTGCGCCGCGTCCGCGACTTCGCCCAGATCAAGGGGAAGGGGCGCATCGACCGCGAGATCGCCGATTACGCGCTCGGGATGCTCGAAGTGGACGAGCGCGGGCTGAACGAGATGGACCGGCGGCTGCTCGCCACGATCATCGAGAAATTCTCCGGCGGGCCGGTCGGTATCAGCTCCCTTTCGGTCGCCGTGTCCGAAGAGGAGGAGACGATCGAGGATATCTACGAACCGTTTCTCATCCAGGAAGGGCTGATCCAGCGCAACTCGCGCGGGAGGATGGCGACCGAGGCCGGCTACCGTCATCTGAAAATCGACACGAAGGGCGGCGGCAAGCAGCCGGATCTGCTCTAGCGGGCCCGGGCCAATACCGGTATGAAACTCAGCGATTTCGATTACGAGCTTCCGCAGGAGCTCGTTGCGCAGCATCCATCGGAGGAGCGCGACGCGAGCCGCCTCATCGTCCTCGACCGCTCGGGCGAGGACATCAGGGAAACGCTCTTCTCCAATTTTCCCCGCTTCCTCCGCGAGGGGGACATCCTCGCCGTCAACGAGACGCGCGTGATTCCGGCGCGAATCCTGTGCCGGCGCGCGACCGGCGGCCTCGTCGAGGTGTTTCTCGTGCGCCGTCTCGCCGAGCGGCGCTGGGTCGCGATGCTCCGCCCCGCGGGCAGGCTGCGCGAGGGGGAGGCCGTGCTCGTCGGCGACGAGGATCTCGCGATCGCGATCGGGGCGGTCGCCGGCGAGGGGGAGCGCGAGGTGTTCCTGCCCTCGTCGGTCGACGAGCGCCGGTTCCTCGAGAAGCACGGGCACGTGCCCCTGCCTCCCTACATCAAGCGCGAGGACGACGAGCGGGACCGCGAGCGGTACCAGACCGTGTATGCCCGCCGCGACGGCTCCGTCGCGGCGCCGACCGCCGGTCTCCATTTTACGAAGGAAACGCTCTTCGAGGTCAAGCGCCGGGGCGTGACGGTCGTCCCCGTCACGCTGCACGTCGGCCCCGGGACCTTCCGCCCGCTCGCGAAGGAGACCGTCGAGGACAACCGCCTCGAGCCGGAGTTCGCGCTCGTGCGGAAGGACAGCTGGGACGAGATCAGGGACGCCCGACGCGCGGGGCGCCGGGTCGTCGCGGTCGGCACGACGACGACCCGCGTTCTCGAGGCGCTCGCCCTCGGACCGCTCGCGGATCAGGAGGAGCGTGTCGTCGACGGCGAGATCCATCTCGCCGGCGCGACGGACCTCTTCATCTATCCGGGATTCCGCGCGCGCGGCACAGCTCGACCGAATCGCGCGGACCGCGCAGCGCCTCATCGGACCAGACGCGGTTGAAATCCTCGTCCACGTAGCGGCTGCGGTCAGGGTTGACCGGGTCCCAGCGCGCATAGGCCGCGATGTTGCCGAATGCCAGCGTCAGGCTGCCGCGCAACGGCTGCCACTGCGCCTGGCAGCCGAGCAACCAGTCCAGAGCGATGGCGCCGCAGATTTCGTTGCCGTGCGTCAGCGCCTGCACCATCACCTTCGGCCCGGGCAGGCCGGAGTCGAAGCGCCAGACATAGGGCGTGCCGGTATTGCCCGGCGCCCAGCGCGAAATGTCGGGGGCTTGCAGTTCGATCGGGAAGGTTCGGCTCATGCAGGCATTTTGCGGCATGCCCAAGAAGACGAAAGCCCCGCCAGGGCGGGGCTCTCACAACGCGGGATCGGATCAGTGATGCTGCTGGATGCCGGCGATCGCCCAGGCCGGGCTGTCGCCGAAGCGTGTCAGGTGCCAGATCTCATCGAAAT
>JBFYZJ010000383.1:0-5052 GCA_041309565.1 Candidatus Krumholzibacteriota bacterium | reverse complement strand
GAACTGCCCCGCTTTGCGCTTCTTCGCGATCTCGGGGGCCTCGACCTTCATGCGAAAGACGAACGGCGTGATGAATTCCTTCTCGAGTATCTTGTTCATACCACCCTGCTTCTTGCTCCGGAGCCCGATGAGAAAAATATCTACCTTCTGTGCCCCTTCGGCGAAGGGACTCCTCTACGGACAGGAGAGTTCGGATATATCAAAAAAACGTTCTCTTTATGTAGCAGAGAAGAGAAGGCTGAATCAAGAGAATTTTCTCGCGCACCCGGGCGCCGATCCTAGGGTTTCGCGTGCAGAACGATCTTTCTTCTGAGATGGACGCAGTCTTGGAACTCGATTGATAGAAATAGGATAGCCACGTACCCGGCAGCGGACGCCTCTAAGTACCATAGTCCCGGCGGAATGAGCGTCTTCACGAAGATGCCCTCACGATTCGAGCGCACGGATCGCAGCGTATCGGTCGCGTTCGCCTCGGATCGAAAGGTGACTCTCGCGCGGCTCACGGGCGCGCCGGCCTCGTCATAAATCTCGCCGGTAAGAATCCCCTTTTCGGCGAATGTCGAATCGTCGCTGCCCACGATTTTGATCCTGAGCGGGAGATCGATCTCGAAGGGGCCCGCGAGCCCCTCGATGTTCCATTGCCCGATGCTCTCGATAAGCGCGAGCGCGAAGTCGTCGCTCTTCGTCTCGTTCCGCACGATGTCCGCGGAGATCATGCGGCCGCCTTCCCAGCGCGTGTGGAACTGGATCATCCCGTTGAGCCGGTGATCGAGATGATGGAAGCGCATCGACACGTCGTGAATGTCGTCGAAGTTGCTCCGCAGATGAGCGAAGAGCATCGCGGTGTAGAGCGAGTCGCTTCCGGACACGGTCGAGGCGGGCTCCTGCGCACCCGCCGCGCCGCACGCGATGAGCGCGGCGAGGGCCGCCGCCATGAACGATATTCCCCGATTCATTTCGATTCCTCCTCCACGGTCTCTCCAGTTCCTTGAAGAGGAGTCTATCATAGAGCCGACTTTTTTTGCTCCGGGGTCTTGACAGGAAAGCCATCTCGATATATATTGCTTACAGAGTACTCTGAAATACAAAGTACTTTATGGAAATGTCAAAGCAGGGGAGGTTCGATATGATCGACGAGATAGGCTTAAAACAGGTTGAAAAGAAAGCATTTATATCAATGTTCGACGACGGGCTCTGGGACGTTCTTATCGGCTGCTTCCTCTCGATTTTCGCCATCGCGCCCTTTCTCAGCTCCCGTCTGGGAGACTTCTGGAGCTCGGCGGTCTTCCTCCCGTTCTGGGGGCTCGTCTACCTTGCCGTCTGGTCCCTCAGGAAACATGTCGTCGCACCGAGGATCGGCGTCGCGAAATTCGGCAGAGAGCGGAGAATGAGGCTCGCGAGATTCACCGTCGTCATGCTCGTCATCAACATTCTCGCCCTCGTCCTCGGCTTCATCGCCGCGGCGAACGTCGGGAAGGTGCCGGGGCAGGCGACCTCGATCGTATTCGGCCTTATCCTCCTTGCCGGCTTCAGCATCGCCGCCTTCTTCCTCGATTTCCGCCGGCTGTACCTCTACGGTCTCATGCTCGGATTCGCCCCTCCCGTCGGCGAGTGGCTGTTCAACCGGGGGCTCGCGTCGCACCACGGCTTCCCGGTCACCTTCGGCGTCATCGCCGGCATCACGATCGTCGTCGGGCTTGCGACGTTCGCGCAGCTCGTGCGCGAGAACCCGCTTCCCGTCGAGAATACCCGGTCGTAGGAGGCGTCAATGAACGACGAACGAAACGATTCGACGCCCAACCCCTTCGCGAACATCGACCAGGTCATTCACGCGCCGGCGCGGCTCGCCGTCGTCACGTATCTCGCGGTGGTCGAAAGCGCGGACTACGTGTTCCTCATGCGGCAGACGGGGCTCACGTGGGGCAATCTGTCGACGCACCTGAAGAAGCTCGAAGAGGCGGGCTACGTGGAGATCAGGAAAGAGTTCCGGGGCAAGAAGCCGCATTCGACCGTCGCCCTCACGGAGCGGGGACGGCGCGCCTTCAGCGAATACCGAAGGAGCCTGCGGCAGGCGCTCAACGATCTGCCGGAGTAGCGGCCTGCTCCGGACACTGCTTGAGCAGCTCTGCCAGCGGCGGCACCCCGTACTCGGCGCGCTCCGCATCGGTCGTGCGGCGATCGATCGGCACGAGCTCCTCCTCCCCCGTCTGCCGATTGAGGACGCGGTTCGTGCCGTATCGCTGCATCCCCTGCGTGAAGCTGAGATAGCGATCGATGGAGGCCGCGACGAGGAATCGGGCGTCCTCCACCCCGCCGGCGAGGGCGGCCTTGAACAGCTCGTGCGCCAGAAGATAGTTCTCGGCGCTCAGGCTCTTCAGCGAGCCGTCGCATACCGTGAGGCCGGTATGCTGGAGAACGAGCGCCGCGTTGAACTTGTCCCGCGGCGTCTGAACGGCGCCGGCCGCCATGAGCTCGAAGACGCGCACGCGGCGTTCGTCATCCGTCCGCGCCGCGGTTCCGCCCGTGCGGACCGCTTGATCCTCCGCCGCGAGCGCCGCAAGCTCGGCGTTGAGCGGAGCCTCCGGGGACTCGCGACGATCGACGCCTTCGCTCGAAGGAGCGGGCTTCTCGCACGAGACCTCTCCCACGCGACGCCACCGACCGTCTTGGCGCTCATAGAGCTCGATCCACGCCCATGTAGACTCGAACGGCTTCCGCGCGCCGTCCGCGCCGATCCGGGAGCCGGCGATCCGCACCTGAGCGAGGAGCCATCCCGTGCGGCCGTCATCGGACACGTGAACGATCGGATCGATGACGTCGCGGTACTCCTCGAACTCCGTCCGCGAAAGGTACTCCGAAAACTCCCGCGTCCGGGCCTCCTTCGCGGCATGGCATATTTCTCCCCTGCTCACGATCACGATCGTATCCGCCTCGGCCGAGAGAACGCCTCCGGCGTCATTCCGAAGGTGCGAGGCGAGGAGATCCTGATGGATCTTCAGAATCTCGGCCGTTCGGTCCGAGGATCGCTCCCGGGCCTCGATCGCGGAGACCGACAGATGCGCCGTCGCAAAGCACACGAGCAGCGCGGTCGCGAAACGGCGTCCCTTCGCCATAGCCGACTTCCTCCCTTGTTTCGGTTGCCATCGAAAACGCCGGAGATCGATCTTCCCGTCCGCATCGAACTCGACGCCTTCGATCTCGAGCCTGATACGCTGCTCTACATCCCCTTCGGGAATCACGGCGCCGAGACTGAGCCGTCCCCGGGCGTTGATCACGCGGTGCCATGGCACGTCCGTGCCCTCCCGCAGGGCATAGAGCGCATAGCCGACTTGACGGGCGTGCCCGGGAAATCCGGCGAGATCGGCGATCTGGCCGTAGGTGGCGACACGGCCTCTCGGAATCCTGCGGATGACGGCGCAGAAGCGCTCGTGGCGGCTGCCGGTTCTCAATGCATTCCCTCTGCCCGGCTCAGCCAGTGCATCAAGTTCAGGAGCAGCCGATGATTCTGATCGGCGTCGGGCGAGTTCATGCCCACCGGTATCTTGTTCGGCCCTCCCAGCTGTGCGCTGAACATCGCCGCCTCGCCGAAAACGGCCGCCCGGCCTTCGCCGACATTCACGATCGCGCCCTGACACCAGCCGTCGATCGGAACCTCGGGCGCGTCCGGAGTGATTCCGGGCGCTTGCTTCGTCTCGAGCGATAAGGCCTTCGCGCCGAATACGAGAATAGGCGTCGCGTCTTTCGGCGGCTTGAACGCCGAGCCGGTGAAGGTCGCGACCTTCGTCACCTTCTCGTCGTCCGAACGGCCGCGCGTCACGGCGCTTTCCTTGAGTCCGTTCGCGGCATCGAAGATGTCCGCTATCCGGCCCTCCGCCCGATTCCCGGCTCTCGCGTAGCCGTTGCTGTATTCGAACCCGAAGGCGCGCGCGAGATCGATCGCCGCGCCGGCGAAGGGCATGTGATCGGCGATCAGAAAAAGCGAACCGCCCTGCTCGACCCAGGCGCGGAGGGCCGCGATCTCGTCGGGCGCGAACGCGGACGGAGTCGGAAGCGACCAGTCTTCCTCGTTCCGTTCGTTCAGCGCGTTCGATATGACGAGGACGTCGACGCCCTTCAGCGATTCGAGAGAAAACGGCTTCGCGAAGCCTTCAACGCGGTATCCGTCGCGCCGCAGGAGATCGGCGAACGGCTTGTAGCGATCGTCGGCCGTATGGAAGTTATGGTGCGCCTCGTCGATCGCGACGAGCGGCCCCTTTCCCGATTCGTACGCGGGCTTCGTAATCGGCGGATTGAAGTCCGGATCGGCCACCTGCTGGGCCGGCGCAACGCCCGCAGCGGCCAGCACGAAGAAACCGAGGAGCAGGATTGTTCTTCCCATCATGTGTCCTTTCCTTGTTGAGCGGAATAATCCCTTATCAGATTGACCAACATCGCTCCCGCCCCAAAAGAACCGGCGATGATGCCGATGAGCTGGCCGTGTTCCACGTTCCCGCGTGAGCTCCTCCCCGGCGGTCGATCGGCCTTCCTCAGGCAAGCTCCGCCCCGTGATCGCGCAACAGCTCTTTTAACACCGAACGGTGGCATCGAGTTTCATCGGCGCAGTAGCAGCCGACGGAAAAATTCGTATGATGGGAGAGCGCCGCGAGGAGCGCGAGCAGGCGTTTGGCCTCGGGACGGCTCATCTCGGCGCGATAGCGCCCCACGAAGGCCTTCCACGACCGCTCGTCGTGCGTCTGCTGCGCCCGCTTGAGCAGCGCTTCCGACGGAGCGAGCTCCGGGAGCCATACGTCGTAGAGATCGCGCGAGGCGTACTCGGCCTTCGGGACGCCGCGCGGCGGGCGCCGCACGGTGCCGATGCGCAGCCCCTCGTCGGGCGCCCGTGGGCTTCCCAGCCGCACGACGCGAACGGCCATTCGGGTCACCTCACGTTGAAGAAGATCTCTTTGGACTTATGGCGCAGGTCGATGCTCGCGCGGCCCGTGGCGACCAGAACGTAGAGCATGTTGAGCGCCGCCAGAGGCGACGGCACGTGGCGCCGGTTCCGCGAGCGAG
>JBFYZJ010000382.1:0-4470 GCA_041309565.1 Candidatus Krumholzibacteriota bacterium | reverse complement strand
GTCTGGCTCCCGTTATCGAGCGAGACTAGGACTGCGCGCAGGCCGTCCTCGCCGACGCCCTTGAGGCCGTTCTGGTCCAGATCCTCGAAGACGTAACCCTTGATCTTGCCCGTCGGCGTCGTCGAATGGTCCCCGAAGTTGACAACCGACATCTGGCCGGACGTGAGCGTGACGGAAACGAGGTTCGACGTCGTCGAGGTGTAGCCGGGCGGATCCACCTCGGTCAGCGAGTAGCTGCCGGCCGGAAGCGGAAAGTAGAACATTCCGAAGTTATCCGTGAGGACCGATCGGCTCTGCCCGGTGAGACGGATCTCGACCCGCGGAATCCCGGTTTCCCCCGGATCGGGAACGCCGTCGCTGTCGACGTCGTGATAGACCTTGCCGTAAATCGTGGAAGTCGAGCGCGTCGAGTTCCTCACGAAGACCTCGGAGGTCATCGCTACGGACAGATACCCGCCGTTCGTCTCGTATTTGACGTTGTATTTCTGCGATTCGGATGTCGCGGTCGTCTTGATCTTCCTGATCGTGCTCAAGAGGTTCTGCGGCACCGGCGTTATCGCGATGATCTCGCCCGTGTCCAGCACGCCGCTGACGTTCGTGTCCCCCCAGAGCCGGTCCTGCGTCGACGGATTGTTGTCGTGGTCGTACCAGTACTGAAAGAGCGGCGGGGGCGTCGTCCACGTCGCGGCGAGATTGGGTCCGCGAAGCAGCGCGAGGTTCATGTCGCGCACCTCGTTCGATCCGTTCGAATGGCCGTAGACGACCTTCTTCAGCACGAAGAGATTCGTGTTGCGGTCGGTCTCCTCGGGATCGTCGCCGCGGTCGGAAGCCGATATGACGCCGTCCGAGTTCGAATCGAGGGTCAGCACGACCGTCTCGGCGTTCGACTGGTAGTCCGCCGAGGGGGAATAGATCGTCGTTCCCGACGGCGGCACCTGGTTCGGGGAGGAGGCGCGGCGGAGCGCCGTGAGGGGAGCCAGACCGTCGATCGTCTGCTGGTTGTCGATGTCGGCGTTGATGGCCACCTGGTACGGGCCCGCGTGCACGATGGGCTGCTGACCGCGGAAATAATCGGTCTGCGATCCCGCCTGCCGGAGGTGATTGGTGATGAAATCGACGGCGACGCGGGCGTTCTGCTGCGCGCCGGCGTAGTCGTTCGTCTCGGCGGAGCTCTTCTGGAAGAGCGTGAAGATGCCCGCCATCGCGATGAGAACGACACCGAGCACGAGCACGCTGACCATCATTTCGATCAACGTGAATCCTGCCGCCGCCTTCGTGGATCTCGTATTGTTCACCATGGATTACCGCCTCGAGGTGAGATAGGTGGTCAAGGTAACGGTTCGATCTTCGCCGCCTCCCTCGTACACGACCGATACGTCGACGCGCTTCATGCCGGTGAGCGGCACGTTGTCCCTGACGGTCCACGTGCGCGTGAAGTGGCGCTCGAGCGGATTCCGCGGATCGACGTGATTGCCCGCCGAGAGGTCGGCGCTCGTGAGCGGCGTGCCCATCAGCGATTCGATCCGTTCCTGCGCCAGGTTCGTCGCCACGCTGAGGTTCCGGGCCCGCGTCGTCGCCTTGTTGCTGTCCGGCAGGGTGCGCATGGCGGCCGATATCCCGATGCCGAAGATGACCATGGCGACGATGATCTCGATGAGTCCGACGCCGCTTTGCGATTTCAACATTCCCGTTGCTTCCTTTTTCATTCGATCGTGATGTTTCCCGTTCCGCCGTATATCCGGACCGTTCTCGTCCGGTTGTATGTGTTCCTGAACGTGACCGAACCGCTCTCCCTTGTGTTCCCGATCGATCCGAAGGACAATGTGCTGCTGGAGAGCGTATGTCCGGCGAAGGCGATGCCCGTTTCCAGGTTATAGGTCGCGCTGAGATACTCGCCGCCGTCATGCGTGCCGTCCCGGTCGTTGTCTTCGAAATAGAAATAGTTGTCGGCGTCCGTGTCGAAGGTGAACACGACGCTCGTGTTCTTCGTGACGGCCGCGGCGCGCGCCGTCCGCAGCACGGTGGCGAACTGATTCGCGTCCCCCTGCAGCTTCCAGCTCTGGAGGAACCGCGTGAAGCCCGGCACCGCGAGAACGGTGATGAGCCCCATGATCGATATGGAAATCATGAGCTCGACGAGCGTGAAGCCCCTCTGTTTTCTCGTTTCGGTGTGCATCAAAAACCACATTCCTTTGCTAAGGCCTTTCCATCGCAAGGCGATTTCTGCAAAAAACATGCCCCACATACCCTTCCGTCCATCCTCCCCTCCTTCGCTTGGGGACCGGGGGGGGGATGCGAAGGGCGAAACCTGCCGCTCAATCAGCCATCGATTCGACACTTGCGGCCCGATGGGTGCCCCGCCGGGCGCTGAAAGCCCGAACGTCTATTTATATCGGATTAAATCAGATTTATCGGCAGGGAATTGGAGGGAATGATAGGCCACGAGGCGCCCGCGAAACGGCATCCCGATCGAGCCATTTTGCACGCGAAGGATGCAGGATTTGCAACGAGGCGCGCCTGCCCTCAATCGGCGGCGAGCCCCGGAACGTTCTGAGAGAGCCTCTCCCGCGAAAGGAGATACCGCCAGTACTTCTCCGTCTCCTCCTCGACCCAGCGGAGATCATCATCCTTGAGGTGCCGGAACCGCCCCTGCGCCATTAGGTAGTCTTTGATCGGCGAAGGCTCGAAATCCTTCCAAATCTTCCAGGTCTTGCCTTCATCCGTCACCTCGAGGAGCGGGAACACCTTCGACGTCACGGCCTGGCGGGCCATCGCGACGGAAAGCTCGGGAGCGAGCTTCCACCCCGTCGGGCACGGAGCGAACACGTGCAGGAACCGCGTCCCCTTCATCGCGCGCGCCCGTTTGAACTTTTCGATCAGGTCCTGCGGATATGCGACGGAAGCCGTGGCGATGTAAGGAATCGAATGGGCCGCCATGATGTCGATCATCTTCTTTTTCGGGCGCCGCTTCCAATGAACTCCGGGCGTCGTCGTCGTCCACGCGCCGATCGGCGTCGAGGAGCTCCGCTGAATCCCGGTATTCATGTACGCCTCGTTGTCGTAGCAGCAGTAGATGATATCCTCGTTGCGCTCGGCGGCGCCGGAGAGCGCCTGCAGGCCGATGTCGAACGTGCCGCCGTCCCCCGCCCACGCCATGACGACCGTGTCCGTGTCCCCGCGCATTTCGAGGCCCGCCTTGAGCCCCGAAGCGGCCACCGCGGCGGTCTCGAACGCCGTATGCAGGATCGGCACCTTGAGAGACGAGTGGGGAAACGGCCCGTCGATGACGGACCAGCAGCAGGCGGGAATGACGAGCGCCGTCTGCGGGCCGAGCGCCTTGAGCGCGAAGCGCATCGCCTGCGTGGCGCCGCATCCCTGGCAGGCCAGGTGGCCGGACGTCATGAGCTCGGGAGTCGGGATCTTCGCCACAGCTTTCATATCTTTACTCCAATCCAGTTGATATCGGGCTCCGGCTTCTTGTTCGTGATCAGGTGATCTGCGATCGAGCGGATGACCTTCGGCGTCATGTCGCGCCCGCCGAGTCCGGCGATGTAGCCGACGATCGGAACGCTCGTCCGCCCGTAGAGCGCGCTCTTCACTTCCTGGAAAAAGATGCCGTGGTGCCCGAACGAGATGTTCCGGTCGATGACGGCGACCTTCTTCGCCTTCGAGAGCACCTGAAACACGTCCTCGAACGGGAACGGTCTGAACACCCGCACCTTGAGCGAACCGATCTTGATCCCTTCGTCGCGCATCTCGTCGATGACGGCGCGCGTGGTCGAAGCGACGGTGCCCGAGGTGACGAGGATGTACTCGGCGTCGTCGCAGCGGTAGGGCTTGACGATCCCGTAGCCGCGCCCGAAATGCTTTTCGAATTCCTTGTCGACGTCGCGCACGACGTCGCGGGAGGCTTCCATCGCTTTCTCGATCATGTACCGGAGCTCGAAGTACTCGCCCGGCGTCGCCAGGTTGCCGAACGAGTGCGGATCGGCGACGTCGATCCTGCGGTCCGGCTTGAAGGGAGGCAGGAACGGCCGCACGTCCTCCGGTTCGAGAATGTCGACGATCTCGAAGGTGTGCGAGAGGAAGAAGGCGTCGAGAATCACCATGACGGGAAGCTTCACCGTTTCGGCGATCTTGAACGCCTGCACGATCGTGTCCTGCGTCTCCTGGTTGCTCTCGCAGTAGATCTGGAGCCAGCCGGTGTCGCGCTGCGAGAGGGAATCGTTCTGGTCGGTCCAGATGCTCCACGGCGGGCCGACGGCGCGGTTGACGTTCACGAGCACGATCGGGAGCCTCGCTCCCACCGCCCAGTGGATGATCTCGTGCATGAGGAGGAGCCCCTGCGACGAGGTCGCCGTAAAGGTCCGCGCGCCCGCCGCCGACGCGCCGACGCACGCGATGAGCGCGCTGTGCTCGGACTCGACCGCGATGAACTTCGCGTTGAGCTCCCCCTTGGAGCACATCTCG
>JBFYZJ010000381.1:0-4164 GCA_041309565.1 Candidatus Krumholzibacteriota bacterium | reverse complement strand
ATCTGGGGATCACGAGACCGAGAAATCCCGCGGCCGCGGGGTGCCTGAGAGAGGCCGGGAGCTTCCGCAGAAGATGTCCCTTGTGGCGTCCGAGCATATAGGCTCCCCGGGCCCATGCGGCGAAGCCCATGGCCGCCGCGAGGCACCCGAGCAAGAGCCATACGACGAAGCTGACGCCGCTCCCGTGCGGGGCGGCGAAGAGCCTGTCCGCCCGGGCGAAGAGGAACGTCGCGAGAACGGAGGAGAGGGCGGCGACCGCGATCCAGAACGCGCTCTCCCTGCCGTGGCGCGTCGCGATGACGGCGAACGGCCCCGCGAGGTAGGAGAGGAATGCGGCGAGCGGCGAGCCCTGCTCCTCGAGGGGGCCCGCCGGGCGGCGACGGCGCTTGCGGGCGCCGCGCGGCTCCCGGGCGCCGAGTGGCTCCCGGGCATTCTGCGCATCTCCGTCCGGCGAGTAGTCGATCTGCTCGAAGCCCCGCTTTCCGATGCCGCCCTTCTGCAGGAACGCTTCGACTTTGCTCGTGGGATCGATGACGTAAACCTTTGATTTCGCGGCCACGATGAACCCCCGCGCATGCCCCGCCCTGCATCGATTGGGCTGATTTAGACGGAATATCCGTTTGGGAATGCGCATATCCCGTGCCCGCCGTCCGGCCGGAACGTCGCGGCACGGCGGAACGCGCCGAGGCGCGGATGGAAATCGCGCTCAATGCCGAACGCGCGTTCGAGTTTCCGGATTGGCACGCTCTATTGCGGAATTGCATTCGCCGGGGTGCGAGGCATTCGCCGCGGGCCGGGCCCGCGTCACGACGATCCGGCGTAGATGTCGTAATCGTCCCCGTCGCGGAAGTCCTGCCACGTGACGATCGCGTCGCCGTCCTTGTCGGTGACGAGCTTCGGGAAGAACTGCTCGTTGGGGGCCGTGCAGAGGGGTAGTCCGTTCGGATTGTCCTGCGCTTTGCCCGCGGCGCTCACGTGCTGGAGATAGACGTCGTGCGCGCCCGCGCGCGCGTCCTGCCACGCGATGACCGCGCCCCCCGAGTGGTCGGCGGCGATCTGCGGGAACTCCTGCGCGTCCGCGGCGGTGCAGACGGGCACGCCGTTCGCGGCCCAGCTCGTCTCGCCCGAGGCGCTCACCCGCTGAGCGTAGATGTCGCTCGAGCCCGAGCGGTGGTCCGGCCACGTGACGATGGCGCCGCCGAGATCGTCCGCGACGATCCGGGGGAATTTCTCGACGCCTCCCGACGTGCAGACCGCGACGCCGTTCTGCCGCCACAGGGTTGTGCCCGCGGCGCTCACGCGCTGCGCGTAGATGTCTCCCGCGCCCGAGCGCCGGTCCTTCCACATGACGATGGCGCCTGACGAGCCGTCGGCGACGATCTCGGGATACTTCTGCATGCTGTCGGCGGCGCATACGGCGACGCCGTTGGGGGCCCAGAGCGCCGCTCCCGCCGAATCCACCCGCTGGGCGTAGATGTCGTGATCGCGCCGTTTGCGGCCGTCCTGCCACGTGACGATCGCGCCCCCGGCGCCGTCGGCGACGATATGCGCCGAGCGCTGGCCGTTCGGGGCGGTGCAGACGGGCACGCCGTTCGGCTCCCAGCGCGTCTCGCCCGAGGCGCTCACGTGCTGGGCGTAGATGTCGACTCCTACGTGGCCTCGCAGGTCGTGCCATGCGACGATGGCGCCCCCCGAACCGTCGGGAGCGACGATCGCGTCGAACTGCGCGTCGGCGGCGGTGCAGACCGGCACGCCGCCGTCCGCCCATCCGATCGCGCCGGATTCGTCGATCCGCTGCGCGTAGATGTCCCATTGGCCGGCGCGGTTGCGCTCCCAGACGACGATGGCGCCTCCCGCGCCGTCGTCGATCATGCCGCAGAGCGTCTGCTCGGCGCCGCGCGCACCGATCGGCAGGCCGTCCGCGCCCCAGAGGGCGCGCCCCTTCTCGTCCACGCGCTGCGCGCGGATGCCCATGCTGTCGTCGAACGAGCGCCACGCGATGATGGCGCCTCCGGAGCCGTCGGAGACGATGAGCGGCTCCAATTGATTGTGGGCGGAAGTGCACAGGCGAACGCCGTCGGCGACCCAGTCGTCGTGTGCCGTGGTGTGTAGAACCAGAAGCAATCCAAGGAGGATCGCCGATGCGAGCGCAATTTTTTTCATCTCAGGAGCTCTTTATTCAACGGCGAATCCTTCGGGACTCGCCGCCATATGTATCTTCGTCTGCCTGCTCCTAAATATAATAAACGGAAGCTCCCGGCCAAATGGTTTCCGTCGCCGGGGGCTGAATTCGCTGCCGCGCCCTCCGCGAAACGGTGTCCGGAGCCGGGAACTCCGTCGCTCTCTACGTGTTATACGTTCGTGCCGGCGATAAGTTCCGTCTTGAAAGCGGCGCCCGATTCTATTACGTTTTTTCTGCATTCACGGGAGTTGGAGCGCAATGATATCGACCGAGCTGGCCCGGAAGATCCGGATTCTGCAGATAACGACGCGGAAGGTCGTGAACGACGTCCTCGCCGGCGAGTACACGAGCGTGTTCAAGGGGCGGGGGATGGAGTTCGACGAGGTGCGCGAGTACATGCCCGGCGACGACGTGCGCACGATCGACTGGAACGTCACGGCCCGCATGGACCGCCCCTACGTGAAGCGCTTCGTCGAGGAGCGCGAGCTCACCGTCTACTTCCTCGTCGACCTCTCGGCCTCGGGCGCCTTCGGGAGCGTCAAGAAGCTCAAGAACGAGATCGCGGCCGAGTTCTGCGCGCTGCTCAGCTTCTCCGCGGTGAAGAACAACGACAAGGTCGGGCTCATCGTCTTCACCGACCGCGTCGAGCTCTACGTGCCGCCCAAGAAGGGGACGACGCACGTGCTGCGCCTCATCCGCGAGCTCCTCAATTTCAAGCCGAAGGCGGCGCGCACCGACATCGGGGGCACCCTCGACTATTTCGGGAAGGTCGCCAAGAAGCGCGCGGTCGTCTTCCTCGTGAGCGATTTTCAGTCCGAGGGCTTCGAGAAGTCGATGCGGATCGTCGCGAAGCGGCACGACCTCGTCGCCGTGCCGGTGACCGACCCGCGCGAGGTGCGTCTGCCGAACGTCGGGCTCATCGAGCTCGAGGACGCCGAGACCGGCGAGATGGTGCTCGTCGACACGTCGAGCGCCGCGGTGCGGAAGCGCTACGAGCGCCTCGGGCGCGAGCGCTCCGAGCGGTTCCGCGAGCTCTTCGCCTCGATGGGCGTGGACCGCATCGAGGTCATGACGGACAAGGACTACGTTTCAAGGCTCGTGCAGTTCTTCAGGGCCCGGGAGCGGAGGTACTAGCGGGCGGGGCGGGCGCAAATTGGCGATTCCGCCACCTGCTGCCGCCGAGGTCGAGTTTTCCTGCCGGGAGGACTTGACAATTGTATATCACCCATGTATACACTATGTGAGGGGCGAGAAAGAGCTTGACCGTATACCGTTATACGTTATACTTGAGGTATATGATTCGATCATTCCGATCCCGGGAAGCGGAGAGGATCTTTCGCAGGGAGATCTCCAAGAGGATACCCGGACAGCTTCACCGGGCGGCATTGAGAAAGCTGAGGATGCTCAATAGAGCGCAGTCGCTGAACGATCTAAGGATTCCGCCAGCAAACCATCTGGAGCAGCTCCGCGGGAGCAGGGACGGTCAATACAGCATTCGCATAAACGAACAGTGGCGCATATGCTTTCGATGGGTGGAGGGGGATGCCTTCGACGTCGAGATTGTCGATTATCACTGAGGAGGCGTGTCATGAAGAAGATGCTTGAACCCGTTCACCCGGGGGAGATTCTTCTCGAGGAGTTTCTTAAGCCGCTTGAAATGAGCCAGAACGAGCTTGCCCGCCGGCTGGGCGTTCCCCCCCGGAGGATCAACGAGATAGTTCTGGGTAAAAGGGCGGTAACCGCCGATACGGCGCTGAGGCTCGCGAGGTTTTTCAATATGTCGCCGCAGTTTTGGCTCGGCCTGCAGATGGATTACGAGCTCGATATCGAATCCGACCGAGCCGGCGAGAGAATCGCCTCGGAAGTGTCCCAGTTCTCAAAGGCTGTGTAGGGCCTATGGATTTGATTATGCCGATCGACCGCTGCACAGGTTTCATTTGGGATGCGGTCAACGTGCAATCTGGGTCGCAGAAGGACGCAGT
>JBFYZJ010000380.1:0-5697 GCA_041309565.1 Candidatus Krumholzibacteriota bacterium | reverse complement strand
ATCTATGCACCTCTGCCGCTTTCTCCATCGAGAAGCGGAACTAACTGTGGTTCATGCAGTTGGCGAGCTCGATCCCGATATCAGAACGATCAGGGCGCTGTCCCCGAAAACGCTCGTGACGGCAGATCTCATCCGGCTCGCCCGACGGGAGCGCTTCGACGCGGTTCTGTACGTTCCCCTGTCCGGGCTCACGGCGTTCGGCGTCGCCCGAAGCGCATTGCTCCGCTTCATCACCGGATCGCCGGTGATCGCCATCGGGCTCCAGGAACGCCCCATCGGCCGGCTGCACGCGTTCCTCACGGCGTTCGGAAAGCCGGATCTCGTCCTCTCCCCCGCCGCTTCCGTGCGGGAAGGGCTCGAACGCCTCGGGATCGAGACCGATTTTTTCATGCCGGGCTATGACGACCGCATCTTCCGCCCGGCGAGCCCGGAGCTGCGCGCGCAGCTCAAGACCAAATACGATTTCCCGCGCGACGCTTACATCCTGCTCCACGTGGGCCATGTCAAGGAGAGCCGCAACCTCGAAGTGCTCCTGCGCTATCGCGGCTGGGGACCGGACGTGCAGCCGGTCGTCAAGGCCGGAGCGATCGATCCTTCCTGGGCCCATCGGCTCCGGATGGCGGGGATCATCGTGATCGACGAATATATCGGCGAGGTTCACGAGTTGTACCAGGCCTCCGACTGCTACCTGTTCCCCGTTAACAGCTCGACCGGCGCGGTCGAGATTCCGCTCTCGGTGATCGAGGCGTGCGCGTGCAACCTTCCCGTTCTCGCCACGCGGTTCGGCGCGCTGCCCGAGGCGATTCACGAGGGGAGCGGCTTCTGCTACTACGACCGGGTTTCGGAAATTCAGGAGAAGATCGCCGGACTCCGGGAGTCCAGACCGGAAACGGCGGCGAAGGTCGCGGATTATTCATGGGAGAAGGTCTTTCGCACGCGTCTCTCTCCCCACCTCAAAACGCTCTCGCGTGAATCCGCCAGAGGAGGGAAGTCATGAGGGGGCCGTTTCACGGCACGACCGCTCCCGCCTCCTCCCTCATCGTTCTGAGCGGGCTCGACGGTTCGGGAAAATCGACGCAGATTGCGCTCCTCGCCGAGCAGCTCGGCGCCGAGGGAATCCCGGCGACGGTCATCTGGAATCGCTGGAAGCCGTTCCTGAGCGCGGGCGCCATCCGGCTCGCCAGACGATACCTCAGGGCGACAGCCGGCGTGCGGGAGGGGGACTATCGCGGTTTCACCGACGCGAAGCGGCGGAGCATGCGGAGCGGTTGGAAACGCGATCTCTGGCAGATGATGGTCTGGAGCGAATACGCGGCGCAGGTGCACGCGAGGCTTCTCCCCCGCCGCCTGCGGGGGCTCGCGGTCCTCTGCGACCGGTACGTCTACGATACCCTCGTCGACGTCGCGATCAATTTCTCGCTGCCGGCGAGCCGCCTCGCCGAGCTCATGAACCATCCGCTTTTCGGCCTCTTCCCGAAACCGGGCCTCGTCCTGTTCATCGATATCGATCCCGAAACGGGCGCGGCGAGAAAATCGGACGGGACACCCGCCGCCTACCTCGCCGACCGGCGCGAGTACTACACGGAGATGGCCCGCATCCTCGGCGCCCCCATCATCGACGGCGGGGGAAGCGTCGAATCGGTCTCGCGCGCCGTCTGGGAATTCGCGGCGCCGTGGCGCGAGCGCCGGCGCGGGGCAATCCCCCGCGGGGAGATTCGAGGTGACCGTCCATGAGCCGCGTCGTCGTCATCGGCATCGACGGCATGGATTGGCGCGTTCTGGAGCCGCTGCTCCCCGCGCTCCCGAACATCCGCGCGATCGCGGATTCGGGCTTCGCCGGGGGGATGGACGCGATCTTCCCGCCGGACAGCATTCCGTCCTGGGTCAGCATCTTCACGGGCCTCGATCCGAGCGAGCACGGCATTCTCGAGAGCATCGATTATTTCAAGAAAGGCGTGAAGCAGTTCTCCGTCGACACGAGCCGTTTCCGCGGCAGGACGTTCTGGGACGCCGCCGGCGCGGCGGGGAAACGCTCGATCGTCGTCAATCCGCTCCTCGCCTATCCGCCGTGGGACGTGAACGGCGTCATGGCGAGCGGCCCCGTGTTCATTTCGGGAGAGGCCGACATTCGGCCCGCGGCCCTTCGCGGCCGCTACCGGCTTCCACCGCTCGGGGGAATCGTCGATTTCCCGAACAAGGGGGAGCTCTCGTCCTTCGCCGAGAAGAGCAAGGCCGAGACGCGCGCCATCGTCGACTTCACGGTCGAGCTCCTCGAGAACGAGCAGTGGGATCTGGCGTTCGTGACGCTGCTGACGCTCGACCGCATGTTCCATTTCTTCTGGCGGTACCACGATCCCGACGATCCCACGCACCCGCGCCGGAGCGCGCACGGCGGCGCCGTCGCCGATTTCCACCGGTTCATCGACGACTGCGTCGGCAGAATCGCGCGGAGCGCCGGCCCGGACGCGACGATCATCATCCTGAGCGATCACGGGCACGGCATGCGGCCGACGCTCCATTTCAACGTGAACCGGCTCCTCCTCGATAACGGCTTGCTCGAAAGCCGCATCAAGGGTCCCCGGATCCTGAGCCCCCGCTATCACCTCGACCGGGCGAAGGACGCGGCGCTCGAGACCCTGCACCGGCTCGACCTCGAGGATCTCTCGTACCGCGTCGCCCGCGCCGTTCCCTGGACACGCACGCTCAAGAAGGGTGATTTTCTCGTCGACCGCTCCGGAAACGTCGCCGCCGCCTCCCCCTTCGGCGGCAACAATCCCTTCGGGGGCGTCGACGTGTCGAAGGAGCGGTGCGCCGAAAAGGGGCTGGAGTACGAACGGGTTCGCGACCGGGTCATCGAGCTTCTCCTCACGGCGAAGGATCCCCGCGGCCGGCGCGTATTCAGGTGGGCCAAGCGCCGCGAGGAGATTTACCGCGGTCCCGCCATCGACAAGTACCCGGACGTCCTCTACGAGATGGAGCCGGAATACGGGACAAACTGGTCGATCTATCGCCCCCTCGTCACGGTGAATCCCCGGCACCGGAAGATCTCGGGAGGCCACCGCGCCACCGGCGTGCTCGTCGCCGGTCCGCTCCGCGGCCGGAGCGTGCTCCGCGATCTCGTCTCTCCGCTCAACATCGGAGCGACGGTGCTCGATCTGCTCGGATCGGAAGCGCTGGGGAGCGGCCCCGAGCGCGACGCGGCGACGCCGCCCGGCACGAGCTTCCTCGAGAGGCATTGACACCCGCGGGATCGTTCGATACAGTGAAGAGCGGCCTTTTCCGCACGTAAATGTTCGAGGCACGGAGGGAGTTTTCATGATCGACGGCGTCACCATCGTGAAGCTCAAGGTGATCCCCGACGAGCGGGGCCGCCTCATGGAGATGATGCGGAGCGACGAGAGCGATTTCCAGAGGTTCGGACAAGTGTACATGACGACGGCCTATCCCGGCGCGGTCAAGGGGTGGCATTACCACCGGAAGCAGGCGGACAACATGGTCGTCGTCGCCGGCATGATGAAGATCGTCCTCTACGACATGCGCGCCGGATCCCCCACCCACGGGGAGGTGACCGAGATCTTCGCCGGGACGCACAACCCCGTGCGGGTCCACATCCCGCCCGGCGTCTGCCACGGCTTCAAATGCATCTCGACCGAGGAAGCGATCGTCATCAACACCCCGACGGAGCTCTATCGCTACGACGATCCCGACGAGTTCCGCATCGAAGCGCATTCGAAGGAAATCCCGTACGACTGGAGCCGAAAGGATCGCTGAGCCCCGGCGGAGCGCACGCCATGGACCGAATCTACATCACGGGCGCGAAGGGGATGCTCGGCAAGGCCGCCGTGCCCGTGTTCTCCGAGCGCTACGAGATCTTTCCCGCCGATCTCCATGAAACCGACGTCCGGGACGGCGAAGCGATCTCCGCCGAGATTTGCCGCGCGAAGCCGGATTACGTGCTGCACCTCGCCGCGATGACCGACGTCGACGCGTGCGAGACGAATCCCGAAGAGGCCCGCCGCATCAACGCCCTCGGCACGAGAAACGTCGCGATCGCCTGCCGCCGCTGCGACGCGGCGATGATCTACGTCAGCACCGGGATGGCCTACGACGGAACGAAGGACGAGCCGTACGTCGAATTCGACGCGATCTCCCCGTCGAACGCGTACGCGCGAACCAAATACGAGGGGGAACGGGCGGTCCGCGAGATCCTCTCCCGCTTCTACATCTTCTACACCTGCTGGCTCTTCGGCGGCGGGCGCGACGACAAGAAATTCGTCGCCAAGATCGTCGAGCGCGCCCGGAGCTCCCGCGAGCTCCAGGCCGTGGACGATAAGTTCGGCTCGCCGACCTATACGGCCGACCTCGCAAGCGCCATCCTCGGCTTCATCGATTCGGGGTTGTACGGGAAATATCACTGCGCGAACACCGGGTGCGCGAGCCGTCTCGAGATGGCCCGCGAGATCGTCGACGCCGCGCTCATCGGCGGCTGCACCGTCGCGGGGGTCTCGTCCGGCGAGTTTCCCCTCCCCGCGCCCCGCCCCCGCATGGAAGCGCTGCGCAACCGCGGCTTCGAGCTCCTCGGGCGCCCCCCCCTGCGCGGGTGGCGGGAAGCGCTCCGCGAATACGTCTCATCGACGTTCGTCTGAGATCTCAATCGAGCTTGTTCGCCCCCGTCTCGGCGACGAGATTCGTGGCGCGGCGGAGCGATTCGAAGGTGCCGGCGTCGGTCCACCAGCCCTCGAGGATATCCCACGTGAGCTCGTTGCGTTCGATATAGGCGTTGTTGACGTCGGTGATCTCGAGCTCCCCGCGCGCCGACGGCTTGAGCGTCTTGATGATGTCGAACACCCGGCCGTCGAAGAGGTAGATCCCCGTCACCGCGTACGTCGATCCGGGCTTCTTCGGCTTCTCCTCGATCTTGACGACTCGCTCCCCGTCGAGGACGGGGACGCCGAAACGCTCGGGATCGGGGACTTCCTTGAGCAGGATCTTCGCGCCTGTTCCCTGTTTCCGGTATGACGCGACCGCATCGACGATGTTCTTCTCGATGATGTTGTCTCCGAGCACGACGCAGATCGCGTCCCCGGAGGCCCAGTACTCCGCGAGCCGGAGCGCCTCCGCGATCCCCCCTTCCCCCTCCTGATAGGTGTAGTTCAGGTGCGCGAGGCCGAAATCCTTCCCGTTGCCGAGCAGCCTGAGGAACTCCCCCGCGTTGTTGCCGCCGGTGACGACGAGAATGTCCCGGATTCCCGCGTTGATCAGCGTTTGGATCGGGTAGAAGATCATGGGCTTGTCGTAGACGGGCAGCAGATGTTTGTTCGTCACCTTCGTGAGAGGATACAACCGGGTTCCGAGTCCGCCGGCAAGAATGACACCCTTCATGGATTTTCGCTCCTTCTCTCGAGACGCGAGACCGTTCACCGGCACAGTATAGCCGAATGTTGTTGAACGCCGCAAGTTGCATCCGGTATTATTCCCGGCCATGAAGGTCTGCTTCTTTTCGCCGACAGCCTACTCCTATTTCAGGCCGGACCGCACCGCGTGGGCGGGAGGGGCCGAGATGCAGCAGCTGCTGCTCGCCCGGCATATGACGGCGAAGGGGATCGACGTATCGTTCATCGTCGGCGATTTCGGCCAGGACGAGGTGGAGTTCGTCGACGGCATCACGATCATCCGCTCGTTCACGCCGTTCAAGGG
>JBFYZJ010000379.1:0-7330 GCA_041309565.1 Candidatus Krumholzibacteriota bacterium | reverse complement strand
GCCTTTCGACCAGAGTCCGCCGGTCATGTCGAGGAACGCCCGCATCTGCGCCGGCATCATGCCGAAACGCGTCGGCGCGCCGAAGAAGATGCAATCGGCCTCGGCGAGGCGCCCCATATCGGCGACCGGCACGTGCGCGAAGGTCTTCTTCGCCTCGACCGCCCCCATCTTCGCCAGAACCTCCTCGGAGAACGTCTCGGCCACCTGATAGAGGGCCACGTCGGCGCCCTTCACCTCGCGCGCCCCTTCCGCGATCGCCTCGGCCATCCGGTAGATATGCCCGTACAGGCTGTAGAATACGACGTTGACCTTCATTTCCGGCCTCCTTTTCGACCTTACGAAAGCGCACGGAATCTAGTATAATTAATCGAGATACTATCATATTTCGTGCGGCCGCAGTAGGCGAAACGAAAAAGGAGAACACCGTGAAGCTCGTGCGGTATCCAACCGTTGCATTTCTCTCCCTCATCCTCCTCGCCAACGCCGTTCACGCGGAAAGCTCCAAGCTCAACGCGTCGTTGAAATTCCTGCGCGAGGCGAGAGCCGCGGGGCTCGCGAAGCAGGACGGCCGGAGACCTTCCCTCGCCGCGGCGGCGGAAGAGAAGGTCACCGTCACCATGAAATTCGACCACGTTCTCTCCGGCGCCGAGATCGCCGCGCTCGAAGCGCGGGGAATGTCTTTCTTCAGGATCGGCGGCGCGGTCGCCCATACGGGGGCCGTATACGCGGCGAACGTTCCCTGGGACGGGATCGACGCCGTCGCCGCGCGAGCCGATCTCATGCGAATGGAAGCGGCGTGGAGACCCGCCGTCTTCCCGGCGCTCGACGTGAGCGCTCACGAGATCGAGGCGGATTCGGCGTGGCGCGAGATCGATCCCCTCGGGAATCCCCTCACCGGCAAGGGAATGCGCATATCCGATTTCGACACCGGCATCGACGTCTTTCATCCGTCCTTTTTCCGCGCCGACGGCGACACGTTCAGCTGGATCGATTACGATATGGACTACTCGTACTCGCCGGGCGTCGACTGCGTCGATCTCAACCATAACGGCGTCGCCGATCCGGGCGAATGGCTGCAGCACTTCGACGGATGGATCTACGATCCGGCGCTCGTCTGGGGAACAGGGTACCCGAGCAACTCGGGCAACGGCTACCAGACGTACTGGGACTGGCTCTACAACGACGCTGATCACGACTTCAAACGCGACTACGGCGCGGCCGCGGGCTTCACGGAGAGCACGCCGACCTTCGGCGAGCAGGTGTTCATCGCGCTCGACGACGACGGCGACGGAGTGCTCGACTACGGCGAGAAGCTCGTCGCGCTCGGGACCTCGAAGATCTACGCGACGATGACGTCGGGCGCCGTCGAGCGCCGGCGCGGCGTCGATCTCATCAACAACGAATCCGACACGAACGGGCACGGCACCGCGGTCTCCGGCATCCTCGCCGGCGGGACGGTCGGCCGCCACCGCTTCACGGGGATCGCCCCCGATGCCGAGATCCTCATGGGATATTTCTTCTCGGGCAATCCGATCTCCGCCCTCATCCCGTGGGCGCGCTCGCGCGGCGCGAACGTCATGCTCTACGAGTTCGGCGGATTCGTGTGGGACTACCTCGACGGCTCCTCGCTCGACGAAGAGCTCATCACGACCATGAACGACACGGTCATTCAGGTGACCCCCTCGGGCAACCTCGCCCGCGGCCGCAAGCATGCGATCGCGGCGGCGGCGGCGGCCGACTCCGCGGTGCTCCGGATCACGGTGCCCGTCGTGAGCGGCACGAGCATCATGGCGATGTGGAGCACGACGCTCTGGCGTTCGTCCCTTTCCGATCTCACCTTCCGCCTGAAGAGCCCGCTGGGAGGCATGATAACGCTCCAGGACGGCTCGCAGGCTGTCAACGGATACTTCGTCTGGTCGGAAGCGTCGACGAGCCCGCGCGGCACGTGCGCGATGAACATCTACGTCGACTACGACTCGAATCCGAGCCTCACGGGCACCTGGGAGCTCCATGTGATCAACGCATCGGGCGTTTCGATCGAGGTCATCAGCAATGTATCCGACGACGTGACCTCGTGGGCCGGCGGCGCGGAGTTCCTGAATTACTATACAAGCGACCGAAACGTCACGTGGCCGGCGACGGCCGACCGCGCCTTCGTGAACGGCTCGTATTCGACGCGCGGCTTCGAAGGCTACGGCGGCGTCGGCGGCGGCACCATATCCGTCGGGGAGATCAGCGCATTCAGCGGACGCGGCGCGCGCATCGACGGCAGGCACCTCCTCGACATCGTCTCGCCGGGGAACTACGACGTCTACTCGACGATGTCCTCGGTGGGTTCGGGATATCCCGTCGGAAGCTACCGTCAGTTCAGCGGCACGAGCGCCGCGGGGCCGCACGTAGCCGCCGCGTGCGCGCTCGTTCAGCAGAAGTATCCGTTCGCGACGATGAAGGACGTCGCCCTCCTGCTCACCTCCAGCGCCGCGACCGACGAATGGACCGGAAGCGTCTACAACGACACGTGGGGATACGGGAAGCTCAGGATTCTCCACGCCGTGGGGGTCCCGACCGCCGTGGACGACATGGCGCGGGGCGCCGCGCCGCCGCGCGTTCTCCTCGACCAGAACCATCCGAACCCGTTCAACCCGTCGACGTGGATCCCCTTCTACCTTCCGTCCGACGGGCTCGTGAGCGTGAAGATCTACGGCGTCCGCGGCGAGCTCGTGAAGACGCTGCGCGAAACGCGGCTCGCCAGGGGCGCCCACAGCGTCCGGTGGAACGGCGACGACCGGGACGGACGGAGCGTCTCCTCGGGAATCTATTTCTGCGTGCTGAAATTCGGGGACGAGGTGCAAACACGGAAGCTCGTGCTCATCCGATGATTCGACATCGAGCGAGGCTTCGACAACACGGAGGATGTTCATGAAGGCTGTGCGAGGTTCCCTGCGCGCATTCGTCGGCGTGAGCGCCGGCGCGTTCGCGTCGGTTCTGATCGCGGCGACGCTCTTCGCGCCCCGCGCGGAGTGCGCCACCGTGCGGCTCACGGTCTCGTTCGCCTCCCCGACCTTCGAGACGCTCCCGGGCGGATTCACGCGCGCCGTGTTTCCGGCGACCGTGCAGGCGGGCAAACCCGGCGAGCCGAGCTATCCGTTCCGCGGCGTTCGGGCGCTGCTCCCGCCCGGGGAGTCGATCGCGAGCGTACGGACGATCCGCGGCGGCTGGAAGCTCATCGGCGGCTCCCGCAGGCTCCATCCGGCTCAGGCTGTCGTTCCCGGCATGGCGCTCGACGGCGCGAAGGGACGCTTCCTCTATAACGCCGCCGCCTACGCGGCGAACGAATGGGTCTACCCCCCGGAGCCGTCGTTCCGGACGAGCTACCTGCGCGGTCATGCGATCGCATCCGGCGCGGTGTGTCCCCTCGGCTACCTCCCCTCCACCGGGGAGACCGGTTACTACGGAACAATCGATGTCGTCATCGAGACGGCGCCGAGCGATGAGGCGCGCGAGGCGCTCCGGCTCCTGCGCAACGATCCGGAGACGGCGGAGCGCGTGTCGCGCATCGTCGCCAATCCCGGGGGGCTCCCGAGCTACGAGGGGCGCGCCGCGCGGCTCGCCGATTCTCCCGACGATTTCGAGTATCTCATCGTGACCTCCGCGGCTCTCGCCAACGATTTCCTCCCGCTCGCGAATTTCCATACGCGCCGCGGACTTCGGGCGCGGATTATGACCGTCGAGGAAATCGCCGCCGGATACTCCGGCGCGGACACGGCCGAACGGATCAGGAACGCCATCATCGATACGTACGTCAATCGCGGCGTCACGCACGTGCTCCTCGCCGGCGATTGGGACGGCGCGGCCGGGGCCCCCAAGATCGTTCCGTACCGCGGGCTCTCCGGGGAGGTACACTCCTCCGAGGTGTACACGGACGCGAACATGCCCGGCGACCTCTACTTCGCCGCGCTCGACGGCACGTGGAACGCGGACGGCGACGCGCTCTGGGGCGAGCCCGGCGAGGACGACCCCTACTCGGAAGTCGCCGTCGGCCGCGCGCCCGTGGACACGCCGGCAGAGGCCGCCGTGTTCACGCAGAAGACGATCTCCTATCAGGAGACGCCCGTCGCTGCGGGGACGCGCCGCGCGCTGCTCCTCGGGGAGAAACTCTGGGACAATCCGCTCTCCTACGGCGACGACGAGATGGAGCTGCTCGTGGGCGCCAAGAGCGACAACGGCTTCACGACGAACGGGATTCCGACTGACTTCTCGATCGTGCGGAAATACGACCGGACGCTCGTGTGGAACAAGACGGCGGTCCAGTACGAGTTCAACGCCGGCACGAACTGGGTCGCGCACGCGGGACACTCGAATCAGGGATACGTCATGCGCCTCCAGCGGAGCGACGTCACCGACGCCTTTTTCCTCAACGACGGCGTCGGCGCGAACTTCCCCATCCTCTGCTCCACCGGATGCTACCCGGGCTCGTTCGACAACCGCGATCCAAACGGCGCCTACGAGACGACCGACTGCATCGCCGAGCAGATGATCCTCGTCAACCACTGCGCCGTCGCCTTCGTCTGCAATTCCCGATACGGATGGTTCAACGAGGGACAGACGAGCGGACCGTCGATCCATTTCATGCGCGAGTTCTTCGACGCCGTCTTCACCGAAGGGTACACGACGCTCGGCGCCGCGCACGCGAGATCGAAGGACGAAACGGCGCCGTTTCTCGATCTCCCGGACGAATGGGAGCCCGGCGCCGTGCGGTGGTGCTTCTACGAATCGAACCTTCTCGGCGATCCGGCCCTCGATGGATGGACCGACACGCCCGCGTCGCTCGCCGTCACGCACCCCGCCGGGATCGGCAGATACGCGGCGGGGATCGAGATCGAGACGGGCGTCCCGGGCTCGATCGCCTCGCTCTACCACGACGGGGTCTGCTACGGAAGGGGCACGGCGGACGAGGCCGGTCACGTCGATCTCGCGAGGATCCTGCTCTTTCCCGACTCCGTCGCCGCGATCGAGCTCGACGTCGTCGCGCACGACCGGTACGTTTACCGGGATACGCTCTCGATACTCGAGCCGACGCCCGCCGGGGAGCTCCCGCCGCCCGTCGCCGCCCTCGAGCAGAACGTCCCCAACCCGTTCAATCCGTCGACCGTGATCCGCTTCACGCTCGCCCGGGAGGAAACGATCGATTTGAGGATCTACGACGTCTCGGGCCGGGAGGTCGCCGTCCTTGCCCGCGGCCGCGCGGCCGCGGGGCCGCACGCCGTCACGTGGCGCGCCAACGGGCTCTCGAGCGGCATCTATTTCTACGTGCTGCGGGCCGGGGAGACGGCGACCACGCGCAAGGCCGTGCTCATCAGGTAAGCGGCGCCTCGACGCTCGGGGTCCGTCAGTCGCGCCGGGGATAGTCGGTAACGAATTCGAGGAATTTGCCGCCGGTGCGGGGAATCGATTCCGCGACGTGAACGCTGCACTCGATAGCGTTTCCGAAATGGCGTTCCGTCATTTCTCCGAAGAACCGATCGATGCGCTCCCGCTCCTTCGACGCGAGGACGCGATCGGGAACGCAGTGAAATTCGAGCCGCCCCTCGACGCGCTGGATCGCCTGACATTGGGCGACGAGACCTCCGAGCGAATCGAGCGATCTGATGATCCGATAGACCGACATGCTCGGAAACGCCTGACCGTGCGAACCGCGCACGCTCATTCCGACCCGCCCCGTGATGTCCGCGATGACGAGCCCCTTTCGCCCGCACGGACAGGCAGAGCCGTCGCCAAGTGCGACGTAGTCCCCCAGCCGGTACCGGATGAACGGGAACGAGTGCGAGAGAAGATTGGTGACGACGATCTCGCCGTTTTCGACCTCGACGATCACATGCTCGGCGTTGACGTGGAGAGCGCCGTTGGGACACTCGAACGCGATGATTCCCGTCTCCGCCGCGCCGTATTCCCCCCGGATCGGCTGGCCGAAAGCCCTCCGCGCTTCGATCTGATAAAGCGGGAGTATATTCTCGGAGGTCCCCTTGACGAGCTTGAGCCCGCTCAATCCCGCGCCCGGATGACGCTCGTTCAGGAACCGCGCGAATTCGTAGATGACGCTCGAGTATCCCTCGAGGTACTCCGCCCGCGCGAGCTTCCTGAAGAACTCCTCGAACGTCTCCGGCGCCATATCGAATCTCCTCTGCCGAAAACGATTCTGGAGAAAATCGAGGAACCGGTTCTTCAGGCGGAGAGCCGGACGGGGCGGAATCGCCCAGAGATAGCCATTCGGCATCCATGGATCGACGCCGTACCAGCTGTACCCCCGAGCGATGGCGGCGCGGTGCTGCGCATCCCAGTCGGAGGTGCGGCGAAAGGAGAACGGAACGCCCGTGGTGCCCGCCGTCTGCGAATAGATGAGCCTGCCGCGAAGGCCCGCGTTTTGAATCGCGTCCCGGCGCGAGACGATCTCTTTCTTGCCCAGGGAAGGAAGCGCCCGGAACCCGGCGAGCGGATCCACCGCGCAGTCGAACCCATGCCTCTCGAAATGCTCCCGGTAGAACGGCGCGTGCTCGCGCGCGTGGGCAAGGAGCGTCCGGAGCTTCGCGAGCTGCGCGGCTTCCTGCCGCTCGACGTCCCACCACTGGGATTCCTGAAGCTCTTCGAGATACGCGAGAACGTCCGAGCCCCGCGCCCGGCAGCCCGCGACGTATATCATTTTCGCGAAAGCACGATTCATTTCATTGCCCGCTCGACTCGCGGAACGAGGACGTCCCCGATGACCGCGCGCTCAGAAAATGACTCCACGAACCCGCGCGCGTTCGCGCACATCGACGCGTAGAGACGCTCGTCGGCGGCGAGCCGACGGACGGCCTTGCGGATCTTCGCGGGGGATCGCACCGCCACGAGAATACCGGTCTCCCCGTCCTTCACGATCTCGGGGAGCGACAGCCAGTCGGTCGCGACGACCGGTATTCCGGCGGCGTACGCCTCGAGAATGACGGCCGGATACCCCTCGGCCTCATGATACGTCGGAAGCAGGAGCACGTCGTAGCCGGCCGCGACGAGGCTCACGAGCCCCGGCTCGACGGAGCCCCGGTACGAGAGGTTGTCGCGCCCCGCGACGGCGGCGAGAAAGGCCTCGCGATCGCGGTCAAGCACGGGGCCGTAGAAATCGCAGCTCGCGCCCGGCTCGCCTCCGATCGCCTCGATGATATCGAATACGCCTTTTTCCCGTTTGATCTGCCCGAAGAAAACACATCTTCCGGAGCACTGTTTCGGCGCGCGGGGAGGCACGGAGGATCCTCCGGCGAGGAAGTTGGGAAGGACGAGAACCCAGATCGGAAGAGCA
>JBFYZJ010000378.1:0-8173 GCA_041309565.1 Candidatus Krumholzibacteriota bacterium | reverse complement strand
GCGAAATCAGGATCGCGACGAAAAGCTTCGAGAGCGGATGGAGCCGGTGCAGGAAGGTGCCGCCGGGCGTGTATTGTGCCATTCGATGGGCCATCGCCGCTCCGCGGGCGCCCGGGGGGCGTCGCAATTTCACGGTACAATAAAACAGCGCGGAGGCATTATACTCCACCCGCGAACCGAAATGTCTCGAGAAATCGCAATTAAGGAGGAACCGATGAAACGAACGGCGATCTTCTGCGCCGCGACGATCTTCTTCGCCGGCATATTCGCGGGATTCGCCGCTCCGGCCGCGGCCGCGAGCAGATATGATAATATTCTCAAGGATCCGGCCGGGCGGGAGAAGCTTCTCGCGCTCGCGCGGATGGAAGAGACGAAGACGATCGACGCGGCCGTCATCGAGAAGCTCCTGACCGACAAGGAGCCCGCCATACGTGCCCGGTGCGCCGAGCTCCTCGGACGGAACGGGAATCAGGCCGGCGTGCCCTATCTCGCGGCCCTCGCCGACGATCCGGACGAGCTTGTCTCGCGGACGGCTGTCTATTCGCTCGGGCTCGTCGGCGGCGATCAGGCGCTCGAGGTCCTCGCGCGCTGCCTCGGCGAGAAGCCGCCGTCGATCAAGCCCTACGCCCTCGAAGCGCTCGGGAAGACCGGCATGAAGGCCGCGGCGCCGATCATCGCGCCATGGCTCAGGAACTTCAACGCGGCCCTGCGGGCGCAGGCGGCGCTCGCGCTGGCCTTCGCCGGCGATTCCGCGTCCGCCGTCGAGCTCGAGCCGATCAATTTCGACCCGGACCCGCGCGTCGCGGCGTGCGCGGCCTACGCCATGGGACGGCTCGGTTATACCAAGGCCGTCGAGCGGATCGCCGCACTCCTCGAGCACAAGGAGCCCGAGGTGCGGTTCCGCGCCGTGGAAGCGCTCGGACGCCTCAAGGAGCGGAGCGCCTTGCCCGCGATCGCCCCCCTCACTCACGATCCCGACCGCTGGGTGGCGATCAAGGCCGCCGAGACGATCGGCCGCATCGGGAAGAAGCAGGATCTCCCGGCGCTCGACACCCTCCTCGCGTCGAACGATAATTACCTGAAGACGGTCGCCCTGAACGGGATCGCGGCCATCGGCGGCAAGCAGCGCTTCGAGCTCGTGCGGCCGCTCACCGAGGACCGGTCCTCGATGGTGCGGCGGGCGGCCCTCGGCGCGGCGGCGGCGACGGACAAGAAGGAAGCGAGACCCATCCTCCTGAAGGCGGTGAACAACGGCGCGCGCAGCGAGCGGTCGACCGCGCTCGAGCTCCTCGGCACGATCGGCGACCCGGAGGATCTCCCGCTGCTCGTGCGGGGGCTCGCGCCGGACATCGAGCCGCTCCTGCGCGAGGGAGCCGCGACAGGGCTCGGCCACTGGGAACGGAAGAATGATCTCAAGGCGCCCTGCAACTGCACGGACGAACAGGGGAAGAAGATCACGCCGCTCGAAGCGCTCCTGCTCGCCGCGCGCGGGGTCGACTGGGTGGTCGCGAGCATCGCCGTCGAATCGCTCGGGAAGGCCGGCTTCCCCGACGTCGTGCCGGCTCTCGTCGGGATTTACGGCGCGAGCACGTCGTACAACGACGGCGACCGGCGGCTCGCCGTCGTCGACGCGATCGGCTCGATGGCGAAGCGGATCGACGAGGCGGGAATCAAGGAGTACGGGCTCGAGACGTTCTTCGCGGGGGCCGTCACCGATCCGGACCCGCGGGTTTCGTCGGCCGCGGCGCGCGCCGCGTCCGGATTCGGCATGAAGCTCGAAGCGGCGAGCGCGGGCGTGTGGAAACGCGGCACGCCGCCGTGGAAAGAGCCGGCGCTTCCGCTCGGCGACATAACGATCCGCATCTCGACCTCGCGCGGCGACATCGAGATCCTCCTCTACGGCGACGAGGCGCCCGCCGCCGTGCGAAGCCTCGCCACGCTCGCGCAGTCGAAGTTCTTCGACAGCTTCGTGTTCCACCGCATCGTGCCCGCCTTCGTCATTCAGGCCGGCTGCCCTCGCGGCGACGGTTGGGGGGACGCGGGCTTCCTCCTGCGCAACGAAAACAACATGCACCGCTACGAGCGGGGCACCGTCGGTATGGCGGATTCGGGATTGGACACGGCGGGGAGCCAGTTCTTCGTCACGCACACGCCGCAGCCGCACCTCAACGGGCGTTACACGATCGTCGGCCGCGTCACGAAGGGAATGGATATCGTCGATTCGATCGAGGAGGGGGACACCTTCAGCATCCGGGTCGTGCAGTAGCGCGCCGGCCGCGCGCCGGGCCCCCGCGCGTTCAGACGAGCGAGCCGAGCACCGTGCGGTGCGCCTCGAACGCGAGCGGCGGCAGCGCGGCGAGCGGGAAGAATCCCACGTCTTCCGCGTCGTCCCCCGCATTCGGCGTTCCGCCGGTCCGGTGCGCGCGGTAGAGCACGAGGAGCGTGGTTCCCCGCGGATCGTCGAAGCAGGTTTCCACGGCGAGGAGCGAGTCGATCTCGACGGCGAGACCCGTTTCCTCCAGCGCCTCCCGCACGGCGGCCGCCCGCACGTCCTCGCCGATCTCGATGAATCCCGATGGAATCGACCAGAGCCCCTCGAAGGGCTCGTAGCGCCGTTTCACGAGGAGCACCGCGCCGTTCTCGACGATCACGACGCCCGCGGCGGGCGCCGGATTGCGGTAGTGGATCCAGCCGCAGGCGCGGCAGGCCATTCTCACGTGTTTTCCCTCGCGCGCGCTCTCGAGCGGCTCGGCGCAGAAGGGGCAGAAGGTGTATTCGTCCATCATGCTCTCGACTGGTAGCGGAGCACCCACAACCGCCACTCGCGGTCGGTCTCCTCGAAATCCTTCCCGTAGATATCCTTGAAATGCGCCTTGAACGTGGCGGCTTCCTCCACCTCGTTCGTCGCCGTATAGAGCTTCATGAACTTGTCCACGCCCCGCCGCTCGATGAGCCAGATGCAGAACGACGCCCATCCGGGGACGATGTTCGACATGCCGAACTCGTTCATGTCTTCGTCCCTGATCATCGTGTAGAGCGCGGGGAGCCGCTTCGCCGTGAGCTGCTGCTTCGCGATGAGGTGCAGGTCCTTGCCGTCCAATGATCCGAGCACGTAGAAGACGGCGCCTTCGGCGAGCCCGAACGGCGGATAGCCGAGCGGCGTCAGCAGCAGGTGAATCATCTCGTGGTCGTCGTACGTCTTCGTCGTGTGAATCTCCTGCTTCTTCCACAGCGTGCGCTCGTGCCCCTTCTTCACGCCGAAGATCTCGTGGAATTTCGCTTCGCTCGGATAGTAGTAGTAGGCGATCTTGTTCTCGACCTTCAGCTTGAGCTTCTGGACGACGCTCTCGACGAACTCGTTCTCCTTCTCGATCGCCCCCTCGGGGAAGGGGCTCCCCTCGAGGTAGTGGTACGTCACGTGCTTGCTCTCGATATCCCGCCACGGAATCGGCTCCTCCAGGACGAGCTCGACGTCGTCGAAGTAGAGCCAGCCCGTCATCTGGCAGATGAAGCCGACGTCGACGAAGTGCGCGTCTTTCGGGATGTCGACGCGGCGGCCGAGGCGCTGCCACTCGGTGGTGCCGGTCAGCGTGCGCGTGTAGCCGTCCGCGTAGTAGCGGTCGAGCACGCGCTTGCCGTTCTTGTCGTAGAATATCACGTAGATGTTCGCGCGCCCCTCCTGCCCCTTCCCCTTCGCGAGCTTTTCGCCCCGCATCTGAGCGGCGAACCAGATGCGGTATCCCGGCGTGACGGGGTGACGCTGCGTGAGCACCATCCAGCGATCGACGTTGAACACGCCGCGCATCGAGTAGGCGAAATTCCCGCTCACCTTTTCCTTGAGCGATTTCGAGCAGTAGTTCTCCTTCTGCCCCTCCCCCTCGAAATGCTCGAGCTTCCAGCCGACGGGCTGGTTCCCCTCCCATTCCTCGAAGGACGGATTCACGACCATGTTCACGCCGACGGGTACGGCCGAAACCGTCACCTGTTCGGCCTTCTTTTCCCCGCAGCCGGCCGCGAGCATCAGCATCGCGGCCGACGCCGCTGCAGCCCAACGCCTCGGTGTCATGCCTGCCTCCTCGATCGCGCCTTCATTTGTCCTTTTCCTTATCCTTGTCTTTGTCCTTGTCCTTGTCTTTGCCGTAATCCTTCCACTGATCGAGCATCGCCTTGAGATTGTCCGTCACGAGCCGGTTCACCGAGCCCGCCGGATACGCGCCCTTCTTCGAGGGCGTTCCCGCGGGGAGCCCCGTGAGAATCGAGATCCCCTCGTCCACCGTCCTGACCGGATAGATGTGGAACTTCTTCGCCGCGACCGCCTGCACGACCTCCTCGTCGAGCATGAGATCGGCGACGTTCTGCTCGGGGATGACGACCCCCTCGGCGCCCTTGAGCCCCCGCGCCTTGCACACGCGGTAGAATCCCTCGATCTTTTCGTTCACGCCGCCGATCGGCTGGATCTCCCCCTTTTGGTTGATCGAGCCGGTTACGGCGAGGTCCTGCCTGATCGGAACGCCGCCGACACTCGAGAGGATCGCGTAGAGCTCGGAGGAGGAGGCGCTGTCGCCGTCCACGCCGCCGTACGACTGCTCGAAGCAGATGCTCGCGCTCATCGCGATCGGGCGTTCCTTCCCGTAGCGCCCCCTGAGGAAGCCGGAGAGGATGAGCACGCCCTTGTTGTGCGTGCGGCCGCTCATATCCGATTCGCGCTCGATGTTGATGACGCCGGAGTTGCCGAGCGCGGTGCGCGCCGTGATGCGCGTCGGGCGCCCGAACATATAGTCGCCGAGGTCGTACACGGAGAGCGCGTTCACCTGACCGACGACCGTGCCCGCCGTGTCGATCATGAGCGAGCCCTCGTCGATGCGCTCCTGGATCTTGTCCTCGAGGAGGTTGAGGCGCTTCATGCGGCACTTGACCGCTTTGCGCACGTTGTCGCCGGTGACGAAGCCGTTTCCCTCCTCGCGCGCGTTGTAATCGGATTCGCGGATGACGTCGGCAATCTCGCTGAAGCGCGTCGAGAGCTTGTTTTGGCGCCCCGCGAGCCGCACGCCGTACTCGACGACCGCGGCGACCCCCGAACGGTGGAACGGCTTCAGGTGCTCCTTCGTCGAGAGCGCCTTGATGAATCCCGCGTACTGCTTGATGACGCCGTTCGAGTTCTTCACCTCGCGGTCGAACTCCGCCTTGATCTTGAACACCTTCTGGAAATCCTCGTCCATCGAGTAGAGGAGATAGTAGAGATAGTCGTCCCCGATGAGCACGATCTTCACCTTGAGCTTCATCGCTTCGGGCTTCAACGTGGACGATCCGATAAGGCTCCACGGATCGTAGCTCTGGATGAGCGCCTCGCTGCTCTTGAGCGTCCGCTTGAGGCTCTGCCACACGCCCGGCTCGGTGAGGACGTCGAGCGCGTTGAGGACGAGGTAGCCGCCGTTCGCGCGGTGGAACGAGCCGGCGCGGATGTTCATGTGGTCCACCCTCGTGACGCCGCCGAAGACGATGTCCCGCTCGATCGCGCCGAAGAGGTTCCTGAAGTTGGGGAAGTTCTCGATGACGACCGGGGGCGCCTTCGTCTCGGAGTTGTCGACGACGACGTTCACGCGGAACTCGCGGAACGGATCCTCGCGCTCGCCGGACTCCCCCGCGGGCGCCTGCTGCGGCGCGCTCTCCTCGTCCGAGGGACGGAAGAAATCGAGCTTCTGCATAACGGCTTCCTCGACCTCGTCGAGCTCTCTCGTGAGCTCCTCGTTCCCGTATTTCAGCTCGATCTCCTCGATGAGATCGCGGATGAGCGGGCTCACCATCTCGATGTCGAGCTCTTCGAGGCGCTTGTTCGCCGCGCGCTCGAGGTCTTTCACCTCCGAGTAGACGTACTGCATCTTCTCGGAGAGCTTCTCCGCGGACTCCTCGTACTTCTTGACGCCCTCCTGCGTCACCTTCCCCTCCTCGACGAGCTTCTGGATCTGCGGGAAGGGGACCGGATTGCCGTCGATGACGGGGAGCAGCTCGGGCTTCGTGATGGGGCCGATCTGCATGCGGACCATCGTGAATCCCTCGCTCGCGATATCCTTCTCGAATTTCGAGATGATGTCCTTCTGCTTCAGCTGGAACTCCTCGATGAGCTTCTTCCGGTGATCCTTGTAGTAGTCGCTCAGGAACACGGACGAGATCTTCGAGATGAGCTCCGCGATGAGCCGGTTCATGTCGGCCGCGAGCTCGTTCCCCTGCCCCGCCGCGAGCTCGATGCACCGCGGCATGTTCGGATTCTTGAAATTGTGCATGTAGCAGATGTCGGCGGGGATCTGCCCCTTCTTCTCGAGGCGCTCGAGGAGGTGCTTGATCGTCGTCGTCCGCCCCGTACCCACGAGCCCCGTGATGAAGATGTTGTACCCCCGGTGCTCGAGCTTGAGTCCCATCTTGATGGCCGAGAGCGCGCGGTCCTGCCCGATGATGTCGGTGCACGGCTTGATGTCGTTCGTCGTCTTGAAATCGAACAGCCCGGAGGCGCAGCGCCACCGCAGTTTGGAAGGCGGGAGCTCGCGTGCCCGTACCGTTTTCTTCATGATGATTCCTCCGTGCGAGCGCCGCGGCGAACGCGGCGCGGCGGGACGCTTACTTGAACCGTTTCACGATGACCGCGGTCGCGTCGTCGCGCCACTTCTCGTTCGCGCCGTACTTATAGACTTCCATGAACAGCCGCTCGAGTATCACGGACGCCTTCTCGCCGCGCTCCCGCTTGACGAGATCGATGAGGCGGCTGTCGCCGAACGGCTCCCCCTTCGTATCCTCGCGCTCCACGATCCCGTCGGTGTAGAGAACGAGAACGTCCCCCACGTCGAGAAACGCAAAGCCGCGTTTGAAGGTCATGTCGGGAACGGGACCGAGAATCGTCCCGCCGACGCCGAGCTGCTGCGTCTCCGATTGCTTGATGAGGTACGGGACGTTGTGCCCCGCGTTCACGTACACGAACGTGCCGTTCTGCTCGAGCTCTCCGTACACGAGGGAGATGAAGCGCGTCGAGAGGAAACTCCCGTTGATGACGCGGTTCAGCTTGTCGATGAGGCTGGATATCTTGAGCTCGCGCTCCACGCCCATCCGGAGCCCGGTGAGCACGTCGCGCGCCAAGAGCGCCGCGGGGAGCCCGTGGCCGCTCGCGTCTCCGATCGCGAGCCCGATCGTCTTGTTGTCGAACATATGGTAGTCGTAGAGATCGCCGCCGACGAACTCGGCCGCGATCGAGCGCCCCGCGATGTCGAAGCCGTCGAAGAGGGGATCCTGCTTCGGGAGCAGGCTCTTCTGGATCTCGTACGCTTCCTGGAACATCATCCCGAAGCTGCGCGAGGACCTGATGTAGTTGAGCGTGTTCCGGACCGAGTTGAGCGAGAGCTCGATGAGCTCGCGCTCCCAGCCGGGGAAGAGCCTGAAGGCCATGAGAAACTGGTTCTCCTCGCCGACGACGACCGCGACGCTGTTGTTGCCCCACGGCGGCCACGCGGAATCGGCGAAGATGTAGGCCTTGTGCTCGATCACGAGCGAGATCGCCGGATCGCTCCTCGAAATGGCGGCCGGCCAGGGCTCGAGCGAGGCTCCGACCGGACCCTTGATCTTCTCGTAGTTGCCCCCCTTGCGGCGGTAGAGGCATCCGCTCTGAATCTTGAGATCGGGGCCGAAGGTCTGCGCGAGCTCGTCGAGCACGAGGCTGTTGAGATCCTTCGCGCTCGCCTTGCCGATCTGGGCGAGGAGTGAATCGAGCTTCCTATAGAATGCCTTCGGCTGAAACTGAACTTCTTTCGGCTCCATCAGATACACCTTTGGTTCATATGGCCCCCGTACCGCGTAAGATACGGCATAACCGCCCCCGGACGCAACGCTTCTTTACCCCCCGCTCGTGGGCCCCATCGCCGCCACCCGCGCGGAAAGATTTTGCCGGAGAGGCCCGGGCCGGGTATAATACCAAAAGTAGCCAATCTGCCCCCAGACGCATCGAGAGAAAGGGCGGTAACACGATGGATAGAAGGAAATTCCTCGCAGGGCTCGCGGTCGGCGCCGCCGGGCTCCTCGTTCCGAAGGGGCAGCTCTCCGCGTTTCAGGCCCAGAAGGGCGCCAAGCCCGCCGACAAGCCCGCAACAGACAAAGCGAAGGCCGAAAAATACGAGATGGCAGTGGTCAATGG
>JBFYZJ010000377.1:0-3460 GCA_041309565.1 Candidatus Krumholzibacteriota bacterium | reverse complement strand
GCCGTAGATACCCTGCTTCATCGCTTCCTCGAAGAGCTTCGTGAACGCCGCCTCGTGCTGATCGTAGCTCCCCGTCATCTCGACGGCGCAATACGAGAACGTGGTGTCCGTCTTGATCTCGACCTGCGGGGTCACTTCCCCCATGCGGGTCGTGTCGGCCTGCGCGACGGGAACCTCACACGCGTCCTGCGCCCGCGCACCCCCCGTGATAAGCGCCGCTGCCGTGAACATCGCGAGAACGCGGAGCAGCCTCATCATTCTCTCCTCCTCTTATTCCTTCTCCGAAAAGATGAACCGGTACACCGCCGCGCCGAGGAGCGCGCCGACGATCGGGGCGACCCAGAAGAGCCACAGTTGCGCGAGCGCCCACCCGCCGGTGAAGATCGCCACGCCGGTGCTGCGCGCCGGATTCACGGAGGTATTCGTCACGGGGATGCTGATCAGATGAATGAGCGTCAGACAGAGGCCGATCGCGATCGGCGCGAAACCTATATGCGCGCGCTTGTCGGTCACGCCCAGAATCACGAACAGGAATATCATCGTCATGACGATCTCGCAGACGAGGGCCGCGACGAGCGAATAGCCGCCGGGCGAATGCTCGCCGTAGCCGTTCGAGGCGAAGCCGCCGGCGAGATCGAAGCCTCCGGCGCCGCTCGCGATGACGTAGAGAACGCCTCCCGCGACGATCCCGCCGAGCACCTGCGAGACGATGTAGGGAACGAGCTCCTTCGCGGGAAGCCTGCCCGCCGCGACGGCGGCGACGGAGATCGCCGGATTGAGATGGCAGCCCGAAATGGGCCCGATGGCATAAGCCATCGTGAGCACCGTCAGACCGAAGGCGAGCGAGACGCCGACAAAACCGATACCGAGCCCCGGGAACGCCGCCGCGAGCACCGCGCTCCCGCAGCCGCCGAGCACGAGCCAGAACGTCCCGATGAACTCCGCCCCGTACTTTTTCATGCTCTCCTCCTCTCAGCGATCCCCTATTCGAACGCGGCCTTGAGGTTCCGCTCCCCGTCGAGCGAATAGATCTCTATCTCCTCGCGGTGCAGCCGCGGATCGTCGATGACCTCGACGCGCACGCGGTACGTCGTGGCGAGCTCGTTGAGGTTCTCGCCGCGATCCTCGCGGAGAAACACGCCGAGCACGGGATTGACCTTGAACATGATGCCGCTCTCGCGCCGCTTGCCCCCGCCGATGCGCCTGATCCAGTGCTCGACCTTCATCGCCATCGATTCGAGGCTCAGCACTTTCCCGCGCCCCGTGCAATAGGGGCATTCCTGGCTGTAGTAGTGGAGCAGGCTCGGCCGAACGCGCTTGCGGCTCACCTCGATGATGCCGAGATCGCTCATCGGGTAGACGCGCACGCGCGAGCGGTCCTTCCGGAGCAGGTTGCGGAACTCGTTGTAGACCTTGCGGCGGTTCTCCTCGACCTCCATATCGATGAAGTCGATGACGATGATGCCGCCGATGTCGCGGAGCCTGAGCTGGCGGGCGATTTCCTTCGCGGCGATCATGTTCGTCTCGAGGATCGTCTCCTCCTGATCGCGCTTCCCGACGAAACGCCCGGTGTTCACGTCGATCGTGACGAGCGCCTCGGTGTGCTCGATGATGATGTAGCCGCCCTTCTTGAGCCAGATCTTGCTCTCGAGGATCTTCTCGATGTCCCCCTCGACGTCGTAGAAATCGAAGATCGGTGTCTTCTCCTCGTAGAGCCGCACGCGCTCGGCGAGCTTCGGGGCGAACGACTTGAAGTAGTTGCGCAGCCGCTCGAACTCTTCCTTGTTGTCGATGATGATCGATTCGACGCTCTCCGAGAAGAGATCGCGGATGGCGAAGATCGTCAGATCGACGTCCTCGTGGACGAGGGCCGGCGGCGTGGCGTGGTCGCTCTTTTCCTTGAGGTCCTTGGCGACCTTCTCGAGGAATTTGATGTCGTCGCGGAGCGCGTTCTCGTCGACGCCCTCGCCGGCGGTGCGGACGATGACCGCCGCGCCCTCGGGCCGGTATTTCTTCACGATGGCCTTGAGCCTCGAGCGCTCCCGGCGGTCCTCGATCTTCTTGCTCACGCCGATGTGGTCGAGCCCCGGCATGTACACCGCATAGCGCCCCGGAAGCGAGATCTCCGACGAGATCCGCGGACCCTTCGTGCCGATCGCTTCCTTGCGCACCTGCACGAGGATGTCCTGCCCCTTCTTGAGGAGGTTCTCGATCGGGGGCAGGTCCTTGTCCTTGCGGCCGCGCGACTTGTCGTCCTCCTCGTCGAGGAGGTCCGGGTCGATCGCGCCGGTCGAGACGTCGCTCACATGGAGGAACGCCGCCTTCTCCTGGCCGATGTCGACGAAGGCCGCCTGAATGCCGGGAATCACCGCCGTGACGCGGCCGAGGAAGATGTCGCCGACCGTGTGGCGGCTGTCCTCGCGCTCGATGAGGAGCTCGACGAGCTCGCGTTCCTCGAGAATCGCGATGCGCACCTCGCGCGCGGTGTAGTTGATGAGAATCTGCGTCTTCAGATTGCGGGGGGCATCGCCCTTATCGCTGCGACGGGATCTCGAATATCTTCTCCGCATCGGTATCGTATCTCCAGCCGTTGAATCCGTACGAGCGAGGCGATATTTTTCGGCATGAATGCCAGCAGCAGATCCAGGGGCCGGGGGGCGCCATCCGCCCCGGGAAGAACGAGCTCGACGCAGGCGCCTTCCGGCGTGGGAGCGCCCGTTTCACGGGGCGCGCCGACACTCGTCGCGGCGCCCGTTTTACCGGGCGCATCGCAGACGCCGGGCACGGGGCTCTCCACGAGCCGCACCGCGCATCCGGCGCACGAGCGTTCCTTGCCCTTCTCGTTCTTGACGGAGGCGCCTCGCTCGATCATGCGCCTCCACTCGGCCGCAAACCAATGAGCCGGATCGACCGGCGCCCCGCATTCGAACATGTCGAGGCTTCCGGCGACGCCGAACTCTTCCGCGAGAAGATACCACATGCGCTCCGTTTGCAACAGTTTTTCGCTGGGGGCTCCGGAGAATTTCAGGAGCGAGCGAATGTCATCGAAACGAAGCAGATAGGTGAATCTCGCCTCCGGGGGGAGCTTCCCCTCTCTCCGCGAAAACGGGCCCGCGCAGGCCTTTACCGAGAAGCCCGGCGGGAAGAGCGCGTTCAGGGCGTCCGGCTTCAACTCCGACGCCGCGGTCATCTCGACGTCGAAGAACTCGCCGAAACCCTCCATGCCGACGGCGAGCGAGGGACCGGCCGAGATCTTCGGGTGCGGGTGAAAGCCTTCCGAGTAGCTCAGCGGCAGCCCCGAGCGGCGCAGCGCGCGCCGGATCGCGGCCAGCGTCTCGAGGTGCGAGAGGAACCGCGCCCGCCCGCGCTTCTCGTACACCACCCGGTACCGGAACGTCGGGGGGGGGCCTGACACTCTCGCTCCAGGACCAGTCGCAGGGCCTCCAATGGTCCTGTTCGC
>JBFYZJ010000376.1:0-3578 GCA_041309565.1 Candidatus Krumholzibacteriota bacterium | reverse complement strand
CGAACACGACGGCAAGCCCCGTGTCCTGGCAGATCGGCATCCGCTCCGTGCGGGCGATCTCGGCGTTCTCGAGGAGCTGGGAGAATATCTCCCGCCCGACGGGGGACGCTTCGGCCCCCTGCCCGCTCTTGAGCGCCGCGAGCACGTCCTTCTCGAGATCGAAGTTCGCCTCCTTCGAGAGGCGCGCCACGGCGTCCGCGATCTTCTTCGCGTCGATCTCGCGGACGGGGGAGGCCGGTTTCGCGGGCCGTGCCGGCTTCGCGGGCTTGGCGGGCTTCGGCGCCTTCTTGGGCGCCGGGCGCTTGGCGGCCTTCATTTTCTTCGGCGCCGCCTTCCGCGCAGTCTTCTTCTTGGGTTTCGCCTTGGGTTTCTTCTTCGCTTTCGGCATCGCTCACCTCACTCCATTGAATCGTTATCCTTTTCGCCGTTCTCGTCTTTATCAGCTTTGAAAAAATAGAACTTCAAGTCGAGGTCCCTGAGAAGCTCCCGCGCCTCGTCGGCCTGCGCTTTCACGACCATGACGCTCGCGGGATCCACGAGGGGGTACGTGGTCATGCTCGTCTCCCCCTGAATGTAATACTCGATGCCCGACTCCTCGAGGAGGCTCTCGATGATCGCGATGTCCTGCGGATTGAACGTGCGCACGACGCTCACGAAATCGATGTCCCTCGTCTGCCGCTTTTCGGGCAGCGCCTCGACGAGCGGGACGCCGCAGTCGAAGCACTGCACGACGCCTGCATTGTATTCCGCTTTGCATTTCGGGCAGAACATCGAGCGCCTCCCTCCCGCGACGCGTTCCCGCCGCGCGCCACATCCGCCTCGCGCCGCCGGCAGGCTCAGTTCGCCGCCTGCAGCACCACGACCTTCGTCTTCGCGGGGAGCTTCTCCTTCCAGACCTCGATCCAGCTCCCCTCCGCCACCTCGACGGTATCCATCAGCTTCGTGAAATTCTCGACGGGGGTGATGGGGAAATCCACCTTCGGCGTCTTGTAGTGCATCGGGATGACGATCTTCGGCTCGAACTCCTTCACGAGCGTGGCCGCCGTCGCCGCCCCGATCGTGAAATGCCCGCCGACGGGGATCAGGAGCACGTCGAGCCACATGAGCATCGGAAAATCCTTCGGCGCGATTCCGTGGCCGAGGTCGCCGAGGTGCGCCACGCGCAGCTTCTCCGCCTCGACGACGGAGATGAGGTTCTTCCCCCGCTCCCCACCCTTCGTCTCGTCGTGGTACGTCATGAGCGATTCGATCGTCATGCCGGTCGTCTTGACCTTCCCCTGCTTGTTGACGATCGTCTTCGAGCGGTCGAGAACGTCCCGGCACACGTGGTCCTCATGGCTGTGGCTCACGATGGCGACGTCGTAGTTCCCCGTGATCTCGGAGCAATGGAGCGTCCCGAATGCCCCCGCCGTGTAGGGATCGAACACGACGCGCGCGCCGCCATCGAGGGCGAGCTCGAACGCGGCATGGCCGAGATATTTTATCTTCATTGCGTACCTCCGGGGATGATGCGGCCTGCCTCACTGCCCCCCGAGAGTATCGCCGCCGGGCGCGGGACGCCACAAAAAAATGGAGAACCGGTCGGAACGTTTCCCGTTCCCGGTTCTCCATTGAATGTCGCCGTCAGATATCGCGGAAGGCTATTCCGCTTTGGCGTAGACGCTGACTTTTTTCCTGTCCTTGCCGAGACGCTCGAACTTGACGACGCCCGTGATGAGAGCGAACAAGGTGTCGTCGCGCCCTTTGCCGACGTTCGTGCCGGGGTGGATCCTCGAACCGTGCTGACGGACGATGATCGTGCCGGCGTTGATCGTCTGGCCGGAGTAGCGCTTCACGCCGAGTCGATGGGACTGGCTGTCGCGCCCGTTTTTCGAACTCCCGACTCCCTTTTTATGTGCCATGACGCTGCTCCTCGAGTCCTACGCGGTGATCTCTTTGATCCGCACGCGGGTGAACGGCTGCTTGTGCCCCTGTTTCTTGCGATAGTTTTTGCGGCGCTTCATCTTATAGAGCATGACCTTCTTCGCGCGCATCTCTCCGACGACCTCGGCGACGACCTTCACGCCCTCGACGACGGGCTTGCCGACCCGGACGTCCGCGCCGTCCGAATACGCGAGCACCTCGTCGCAGTTGATGACCGTTCCCGGTTCGAGCTCGAGGCGCGGGACGTCCACGATCTCGTTCGGCTGTACCATAAATTGTTTGCCCGCAAGGCGAACGACCGCGTACACAGGTATACCTCCTGAATGTTTCGCAAACGAACAATATTGATAACAAAAGAGATGGGGGAAGTCAAGGGCAAAAACAATCGGTATTGGGAATGGGAAGGGATATCATGATCACCTCATTGCCAAAGGTCAATCCCGCTCAGAACGAAAAGCCTGCACCGATTCCAAACATCATGGGATCGATCTTCACCTCGGCGAAGTCATCGTCGCCATGATTGATGTCGGCCGTGAGCGTCGTGAAGCGAACGTCGAGATTCAGAACCGCCGAAGCCCCCAGGGCGACGTCGACACCAAACTGGAAGGCAGGCCCGACATACGGATCCACGTCGTAGGAATCGAGAAAACCGCTCTTCTCCCAAACGACGGACAGGTTGACGCCGGCCCCGACATAGGGACGGAACCGCCCGCCCGTCCACGGGCGGAACTGCAGCACGAGCGTTACCGGCAGGACTTCTAGAGAACCGAGCGGCTCGGCCTTCACTCCCCCGGTATCCCTATCCACCTCGCGCGACTCGGATCGCAGGCTCAGCTCCGCCGAGAACCGGCTTCCGATATCGCGCCGGAGTGCGCCCTCAATCGACAGGCCGCTATAGATGGTATAGCCCTCCGGATCGGAGTCGTGGGATGTCCCGCTCAGCACGAATCGGGTCGCGAAGAGCCAGCGCTGCTCCGTGCCCTCGGCGGCTCCAGCGCCGGCGAAAACCGGAACCAACCCGAGAACGAGAACGATTGCGGCGAGCCTCATCATGCGGTTCATCTTTGATCTCCCCTGTATCTCCCTGAGACCTAACGATACAAATCGTCCTGCAGGTACTTCAGCCCCGAGTCGCAGATGATCGTGACGATCCGTTTCCCCGCGCCGAGCATCCGCGCGCGCTTGAGCGCGGCCCACACGTTCGAGCCCGACGAGATGCCGCCGAAGATGCCCTCCTCCCGCGCGAGGCGGCGGGCCGTCTCGTAGGCGTCCTCGTCGCTCACCGCGACGATATCGTCGGCGAGGTCGAGCCGGCAGATCGACGGCACGAATCCCGCCCCCATCCCCTCGAGCCGGTGCCCGCCGTAGGGGGGATGCCCGGAGAGCGCCCGCGAGTTCGCGGGCTCGATGGCGACGCACCGCACCCCCGGCACCTCGCGCTTGAACACCTCGGCGTTCCCCGAGAATGAACCGCCGGTGCCCACGCCCTGTAGAAATTCGTCGAAGCGGCCGCCGAGCGCCGTCATGATCTCCACGGCCATGGGCAGGTAGCCGGCGCTGTTATCGGGGTTGTTGAACTGGTCGGTCCAGTTGGTGTGCGGTTCCTTGGCGAGCTCCGACTCGCGGTCGATGAGAGATTGAATGAGTTCCTTCGT
>JBFYZJ010000375.1:0-3168 GCA_041309565.1 Candidatus Krumholzibacteriota bacterium | reverse complement strand
CGACTGGAACGTACATCGGGTGGAGCACGGGAGAGCGCGAATTCATCTATCCCGCGCTCAAGGTCGGATGCGCGTACCCGTTCCGGTTCGAAGGAATGGGGAGCACGCTCGTCGTGGCGGTCGACGGGGATTTCCGGTATGAGAATCGGCAGGGCGCCGCGCAGTTCTGGATCGGGAGCGCGAGCGCGGACTTCCATTTCGGCGCCGAGATCCTCATCCGGGATGTCGTCGCGCTGCGCGGCGGCATGGATATGGGGCGCCCGACGGCCGGGATGGGAGTCATGCTTCGCGATTTCGGGCCCTGGCACATGTCGGTCGGGCTCGATTACGCGCTGCTCCATCATGACGACTTCGATATGACCCATCGTGTTTCGCTCATCGCCGGTCGATGAAGGGCCGTCTCATGAGCGGACGGGAGCGCACCGGGGGAATCGATATTCGTTGAAAACCCTTACCCTGATACTCGCCGGCGGCACCGGCGAGGAGCTTTCGGTGCTCACGCGCCATCGCGCCAAGACCGCGGTTCCCTTCGGGGGCCGCTACCGGGTCGTTGATTTCTGCCTCAGCAACTGCGTTCATTCGGAGCTTCACGATATCGCGGTGCTCGCTCAGTATTCGCCGAAGTCGCTCATCGATCATATCGGCATGGGGAAGCCGTGGGATCTCGACCGCAGAACCGGCGGCGTCTCCGTTCTTCTCCCGACGCACAGCGGCGAAGCGGCGAACTGGTACATCGGCACCGCGGACGCGCTCTACCAGAATATCGATCTCATCAGAAACTCGCGGGCGGACACGATCCTCGTGCTGTCCGGGGACCAGATCTACGTGATGGACTACCGCCCGCTGCTGCAGTATCACCTCGAGAAGGGAACGGCCGCCACGCTCGCGATCAAAGAGGTCCAGGCGAGCCAGCGGTCGCGTTTCGGGATGGTCAGGCGCTCGCGCGACGGCATCGTGACCGCGTTCCGCGAAAAGCCCGCCGCCTCCACCTTCCGGTTCGCCTCACTCGGGATCTACGTGTTCCGGCGCGATTTCCTGCTCGATGTCCTCGGGCCGGGAAAGTGGAACATCGTTTTCGACGTCGTCATGCCGCTGCTCAAGCGGAACGACGTCGCCGGATACGTGTTCGAAGGGTACTGGGAGGACATCGGATCGATCGAAAACTACTATCAATCGTCTCTGGAGCTTCTCAAGAACCGCCGGCTCATCACCGATCCCGATTGGCCGATCTACACGATGGGGAGCGAGCTGCCCCCGGCGCGCTGCGCGGCGGGATCGCGCGTGAGCGACTCGATCATCGCGGACGGCTGTATCGTGCGGGGATCGGTTTCGGGCTCGATTCTCTTTCCGGGAGTGACGATCGAGCGCGGGGCGTCCGTGCGGGACAGCATCGTGTTCTCGTATTCGCGCATCGGCAAGGGCGCGCGCGTGACGCGCGCCATTCTGGACAAGTTCGTCATGGTCGGGGAAGGATCGGTCGTCGGGGGAGCAGCGCGCGGACCCGGCAAGCCGGCGCACGGAAGCGGGGCGCGCCGGGGCGGGGACGGCGGGCGGAGGATCGCCGTGCTCGGTAGAGGCGCGCGCGTCACGCGGGGAGGGCGCGTTCCCGCGGGAGCGCGCGTCGAGCCGCACGAACGCCTCGGCGGGGGGAGGCGTTCGTGAAAAGAACCGTGGCGTTCATTCTGGCGGGGGGCGTGGGGAAGCGGCTGAGCCTTCTCACGCGCTACCGCGCGAAGCCGGCGGTGCCGTTCGGCGGCAGGTACCGTATCATCGACTTCACCCTCACGAATTGCATCAGATCGGGTATCGACGAGGTTTATGTCCTCACCCAGTACATATCGCGATCGCTCGTTCGCCATATCGGCATCGGAAAGGCGTGGGATCTGGACCGGACGACGGGGGGGCTGCGCATCCTCCATCCGCACCTCGGATATCAGGCGGTGGACTGGTATCGGGGCACGGCCGACGCGATGTTCCAGAATATCCCCGCGCTCGAGAAGCTCGACTGCGAGAACGTGCTCATTCTCTCCGGGGACCACGTATACCGGATGGATTACGGCGATTTCATCGGGTTCCACGAGGGGAGCGGAAATCCGGCATCCGTCGGCGTCGTGAGCGTACCGAAAGGGATGACGAGCGAATTCGGGATCGCGACGGTGGACGCGCATGGCGCGATCACGAAGTTCGAGGAGAAGCCGAAGGAGAGCTCCGGCACGCTCGCATCGATGGGCATCTATTTATTTGACAGGGAGTATTTGATATCACTTCTTAAGTCACTCGAACAGTATCACGGGAATCTCGATTTCGGAAAGCATGTGATTACGCACCTCGTCACGCGGCGGGCGATCTCCGCGTACCGATTTCCGGGATACTGGCTCGATATCGGGACGCTCAAGAGCTACTACAAGGCGAGCCTCGAGCTCCTCGCCGAAAAGCCGCGCCTGACGCTCTACAGCTGGTCATCTCCGGTCTTGACGGTTCCCGACGACGCCCCGCCGTTCGTCGTGACGAGCGAGGCGAGCATCTCGAACTCGCTCGTGTGCAACGGCTGCATCGTCGCCGGCAGCGTCCGGTCATCGATCCTGTCTCCCAACGTGAGGATCGGCAGGGGCGCAACGGTCGAGGGGTCGATCCTGTTCAACGACTGCGTCGTCGAGCCGGGCGCGCGCGTGCGGAACGCGATCATGGACAAAGGGGTCTCCGTGGGACCGCGGGCCGTCGTGGGTTTCGGGAATGCAGCTGTCGCAAACGAGCTGCAGCCGGGATATCTCGATTTCGGCGTGAGCATCATCGGCAAGCGCACGGCGATTCCGGGAGGGGTGACGATCGGGACGAACTGCCTCGTGAGCGGCACGCTCGACCGGGGGCTCATCCCGAAACGGAATCTGCCGGACGGGGCGAGCTTCATCGCCGAAGAGACGCGGCCCTAGCTCTTTTTCGCGTGGATCGTGATCTTGTCGCCGGGGCGGATCTTGTTCCGGCTGATTCCCGGATTCCAGGAGAGAATCTCCGCGAGCGTCACGTTGTACCGCCGGCCGATGGCGCTCAGCGTTTCGCCTTTTCTCACGACATGCGTGACGCGGTCCGAGCCTTCGACGGCCGCCGCCGCGATCCCGTCCGGAGGGGCGCCGACGCCGCGCGCGGGAGGCTCCGTATCCGCGCGGCGTT
>JBFYZJ010000374.1:0-3412 GCA_041309565.1 Candidatus Krumholzibacteriota bacterium | reverse complement strand
AACGCCTTCTTCAGCGTTCTCTCTCGCGAGCTCAAGCAGAAGGGATTGCCCGCGCCGAAGCCGCTTTCGAAGGATCTCCTGCCCGAGCTCCGGTCGCGGATCGAGCGCCGCGCGAAGACGGTGAAGGGGCACGGGACGGCGGCTCCGCAGCCCTTCTACGTCATTCCGAGCAATTCGCATTTCGACACGACCGAGGGAAACATCGAGGACAAGTTCATGGTGCCCCTCAATCTTCCCTGCCGCGAGCACCTCGGCGGCGACGAGTCGTTCCCCTTCCGCGGCAACATGGATCTCGAGGAGCTCGAGAACCTGCTCGCGACCGAGCGCGAGCGCGTGCCGCTCGTGTACATCACGGTCACGAACAACACGGGAGGCGGCCAGCCCGTTTCGATGGAGAATATCGAGCGCGTGCGCGAGATCACGCGGAAGCACCGCGTACCGTTTTTCCTCGACGCGTGCCGGTTCGCGGAGAACGCGTGGTTCATCCAGCGGAACGAGAACGGTTACGCCGCGAAGAGCATCGAGGAGATCGTGCACGAGATGTTCGCACACGCGGACGGATTTCACATCAGCTTCAAGAAGGACGGGCTCGGCAACATCGGCGGGGCCCTCTGCCTCCGGGAGGAGGGCTTCTTCACGGAGCGGTTCCCGCAGTTCGCGAACGAGATCACCGACTTCCAGATCATGACCGAGGGACATCCGACCTACGGAGGGCTCGCGGGGCGCGATCTCAAGGCGCTCGCCGAGGGGCTGCGCACCGTCACGCGCCGCGACTACCTCGATTACCGGATCGGGCAGGTGCAGCGGTTCGGCGACCGGCTCGCCGCGCTCGGCATTCCGATCGTCCGCCCGATCGGAGGGCACGCGATCTATATCGACATCGACCGGTTCTTCGACGGCGCGGCGCGTGACGACGAGTTCAAGGGCCTCGCCTTCACGTCGCTTCTCCTCATCGCCGGGCATCGCTTCTGCGAGCTCGGGCTCTACGCCTTCGGCGCCTTCGACGGCGAGCGGGAGGTGCCGCCCGAACCCCGCGTGAACAACGTGCGGGCGGCAGTTCCGCGCCTCGCGTACGAGGACCGCGATCTCTTCGCGGCGGCCGAGGCCGTGAAGCTCCTCCACGATCACCGCGATAGGATTCCGGGCGTTCGAGTCGAATACGGGCGGGACCTCAAGCTCAGGCATTTCAAGAGCCGCTTCTCGTTCCTCGGCTGAGGAGCGCTTCGCCGATCCCTTTCCGGCGGCGGTCCGCGTTCCGCGCGGTTTCGTCGCGATTTCTCCGAAACTGGAATGTTTCCTGCAGGTTATCGGTATGCTCGCGCCGCGGCCGCGCACCAGGCGCCGGTCGGGCGTCGCCGCACGGCCGAAACGATCAACCTCCGGGAGCAACCGTGAAAGATCCGATCGAAGAATCCGGAATCCCGCTCGTCGAATGCGAGAGCTGCCGCGACCGGACCGACGAGATGCGACAGCTCGCCGCGATCATGGAGATCGCGAACGTCATCAACTCGCGCGTCGATCTCAACGAGATTCTCTCGGTCATTTCGAAGGAGCTCTCGAAGGTCATCGAATACGATCTCGGGTGCGTCGCCATCTATGAAAAAGACACGAACGGCCTCTTCATGCGGCACGTCTGGCGCGCGTCGGGCGAGCATACCGGCGAAGGGCGCTTCGTGCCGCTCGACGAGGGCAATCTCGTCGGATGGGTCGCGATCCACAAGAAGCCGGTCGTGCGCGGGAACATCCCCGCGGACGACCGGTTCCGCGAAGTGATGAGGGAGGATTCCCTCATGTCCGACATCGTCGTTCCGCTGCTCGCGAACGGCGAGCTCGTCGGTACGGTGAACCTGGGAAGCCACGAGAGCGAGCATTTTACCGATTTCGATCTCGATCTTCTCGTGCGGTTCAGCAAGCTCACCTCGATCGCGATCGAGAAATCCAAGGCGCTCGAGGAGCTCGAGGAGCTCGGCGAGCGGTACCGGCTCCTCATGCGGAACGCGAACGAAATCATCGTGATCGCCAATACCGCCGCCGAAATCGTCGAAGGCAACCAGGCGCTCTTCGATATCTTCGGTTATACGCCGGAGGAGATGCTCGGCCGCGAGATGTTCGCCTTCATGGTGCCCGAGCGGCGCGAAGACGCGAAGAAGGCGTACTCCGGCATTCTCAAGGGGAATATCAGCCATATACCCGAAATGCCGTTCGTCCGGAAGAACGGCCGGATCATCGATCTCGAAATGAGCGTCGCCCTGATCCGGATCAAGGACCATCCCTACATACTCGCGATCGCCCATGACATCACCGAGCGCAAGGCGCTCCAGGAGCGGGTCACGCAGCAGAACGCCGAGCTCAAAGGGATCAATCAGAAGCTGCAGGAGCTCGACAACCTCAAGAACGAGTTCCTCGGGCGCGTCAGCCACGAGCTCCGCACGCCGCTCTCGATCATCATGGCGTACACTGACACCCTCCTCGGGGACCCGGATCAGCCGATCGATCCGGAGACGCGGGCCGATTTTCTCCGCGTCATCGAGGCGCAGTCGAACAAGCTGCTCGGGCTCATCAACGACCTGCTCGATCTCTCCCGCGTCGAGGTTTCGGACGCCATGCTCCACCAGAGCGAGGGGAGCATCAACGAGATCGTCGGGATCTCGGCCAAGATCGCCGAGGCGCTCGCGGTGCAGAGCCGCGTCACACTCGTCACGGATCTCGACGAGACGATTCCCATCGCCACGTTCGATCCGCTCCGGATCAGGCAGGCGTGCGTGCATCTGCTCACGAACGCGATCAAGTTCAGCGGGAAGGGGGATTCGGTCACGATTTCCACGCGCAACAACGCGCACGAGATCGTCGTTTCGGTGCGGGATCACGGCCCCGGCATCGACGCCGAGGATATCCCCGAGCTCTTCGAGAAATTCCAGCAGCTCGACGGCGGCGCTTCACGGGAACGGGAGGGGCTCGGCATCGGGCTCAAGCTCGTGAGGCACTACGTGGAGCTCCACGGCGGCAGGGTGTGGATCGAGAGCGCAAAGGGAACCGGATCGATCTTCTCGTTCTCGCTGCCGAAGTGATACCGTCTCCGAACACATCTCATGATACGGCGATCGCGCCGTTTTCGACGCCGATCGTGCGCGTGATCGACGTGACGGCGAGACCGCCGATCCGCATCTCGCTCGTCGGATCCGCGGCGTCGGCGGTCTCGACGAGTATCCGCGCGAGGCTGTCGATATCCTTGCCCTGTTCGATGATCATGTTCCCCGACGTGACGACGCCGTGCCGCAGGAGATAGGAAACGAGCCCCGCCGCAGCCGTTCCCGACGCGGGATCTTCCCACATGCCGATGGCCGGCGCGAAGTGCCGCATGTACGCGACGCAGTCGGGCGAGTACGTGTCGACGGCGAAGACGTGGTTCGTG
>JBFYZJ010000373.1:0-3576 GCA_041309565.1 Candidatus Krumholzibacteriota bacterium | reverse complement strand
TCGAAGGCGGCCCGCCGAAACGTCTGACCTACGGTCCGTCCGCGCAGGCCGTGTCCTGGACGCCCGACGGCAAGCGCGTCGTCTTCCGCTCATCCTTCGAGAACACGTTCCGCCCGATCACGAAGCTCTATTCCGTATCGCTCGACGGCGCGATGCCGGAGCGGCTCCCGATCCCCCGCGGCACGCTTTGCACATTCTCCCCCGACGGCAGGAAGATGCTGTACAACGATCGCGGGCGCGAAGAGTACTACTGGAAACGCTACAAGGGGGGCCAGTATCCGCAGATCTGGCTCTACGATTTCGACGCGCGCACCTTCGACAAGCTGACCGACTATGTGGGCAAGAACAGCTATCCGATGTGGATCGGCGGCGGGATGTATTTCGTGTCGGACCGCGGCGACAACGGCATCTCCAATCTCTACCGCTACGACTTCGCCACGAAGAAGGTCGAGCAGATCACCCGCTACGACGACTTCGACGTGCAGATGCCGTCCACCGACGGGAAGCGCATCGCGTACCTCCATTCGGGATATCTCTTCGTTCTCGATCCGGCCGACAACACGCCGCGCCCGGTGAAGGTGCAGGTTCCGACGGATTCATGGACGATCGCGGATCGTACGATCAATCCGAAGGAATACATCCACTCGATGTCCGTCTCGAACGACGGGAAGATGGCCGTTTTCGAGGCCCGCGGCGACGTCTTCCTCGTGCCGGCGGACAAGGAACGCGAGACGCGCAACGTCACCATGAGCCCCGGCTCGCGCGAACGATACCCGCAGCTCTCCCCCGACGGCAAGCGCGTCGCCTTCTTCTCCGACAAGTCGGGCGAGTACGAGCTCTACGTGAAGCCCCTCGATCCGGCGGGCGATTGGATCAAGCTCACCGACGAGCTCATCACGACGAAGTATCATCTCGAATGGTCCCCCGACGGGACGAAGATTCTGTTCGGCACGAAGGATTTCGCCATCTACGTCGTGGACGTCGCGACGAAGCGGCTGACCAAGGTCGATTCCTCGAATCAGCTCAAGAACGACGAGTTCTACTGGGAGATCAGCGACTACTCGTGGTCTCCGGACAGCAAGTGGATCGCGTACTCGTTCGTGCAGCCGAACAGGAACAGCAAGATATTCCTCTACAACCTCGATCAGGGGAAGTCGACGCCGGTCACCGACGAGTTCTACGACAATCTCAATCCCTCCTTCGACGCTGGCGGCGATTATCTCTACTTCCTCTCCTACCGCCACTTCAGCGCGCGCATGGACGTCTTCGAGGACAACCACGTGATCCCGAATCCGGTGCAGGTTATGGCGGTGCAGCTCAAGGCGGGGCAAAAGCCGCCATTCTTCAAGCCCGCGGAAGACGCGGAGAAGCAGGAAGCCAAGGAATCGAAGGATTCGAAGGCGCCGAAGGAGCCCTTCCGCATCGACCTCGACGGAATCCGGGACCGGGCGTTCGTCCTTCCCGTGTCCGCCGGCAATTACTTCTTTCTCAAGGCGGGCAAGGGATGCGTCACGTGGGCGTCGAGGGACGACTTCGGCGAGAACGAATACGAGCAGATCTTCACGCCGGGCGGCAGGCGGGTGTGGGACGTCCATATCTTCGATATGGCGGACGAGAAGGAGATCGTCATCGACAAGAAGATCAACGACTGGCGCCTCTCGATCGACCGTGAGCGGATGATCGTCCAGTCGGGGAACGACTACTTCACCGGGACGGTCGAGAAAGCGTTCTCCTCGAAATCGACCGGCGAGGCCCTCGACCTCGACCGCATGAGCTACCGCGCGGCGCCGCGCGAGGAATGGGCGCAGATCTTCGACGACGCGTGGCGGTGGTACCGCGACTTCTTCTACGATCCCGGCATGCACGGGAGGGACTGGAAGAAAATGGGCGACGCCTACCGCGCCTACCTCCCCCAGCTCACCTCGCGTCAGGATCTCAACTGGCTCCTCTCGCAGATGGTGGGCGAGCTGTGCGTGTCGCACACCTACATCAGCGGCGGCGACAGCGGCCCGCAGAAGTCTCCCGACAATCCCGTGAATACCGGATACCTCGGCGCCGAGTTCGAGGCGACTCCGTCTGGATTCTACCGGCTGAAGACCATCTTCGGCCCCACTGAGTACGCGCGCGAGCTCAAAGGGCCGCTTGTCCGGCCCGACATCGCCGCGAAGGAAGGGGATTACCTCATCGCGATCGACGGGAAGGAGATCCGCGTCCCCGCCAATCCGTACGCGTACCTCCAGGTGATCAGGGGCCAGAAGGTGTCGGTGACGGTAAACGACAAGCCGGGCGCGGCGGGCGCGCGGACCTACCTCGTGGAGCCGGTCGTCTCCGAGTACGACCTCCGCTACCAGCGCTGGATCGCGGACAACATCGAGAAGATCGCCGGGGCGAGCGGCGGCGAAATCGGATACATGCACATCACGGCCATGGGCTCGGACAACACCGCCCAGTTCGACAAGTACTGGCGCGCGTTCCGCTATAAGAAAGGGATCATCATCGACGTGCGCGGAAACGGCGGCGGCTGGACCGAGTACTTCCTCATCGACAAGCTCGAGCGGGAGATGGTCGCGAAGAACTGCCTGAAGAACATGGTGCCGTTCACCTATCCTCCGGGCGCCTCCTCCGCGCATTTCGCCGTGCTCACAAACGAGTACAACGGCTCCGACGGCGAGGCGTTCGTCGAGCATTTCAAGGCGCGCAAGCTCGGCACCGTGATCGGCGTGCCGTCGTGGGGCGGGCTCGTCGGCATCGTGAACGGCCAGACGACGATCGACAACGGCACGGTGCACCAGTCGAACAACTCGTTCTACGGCGCGACGGGCAATTGGCTGGTCGAGAACCACGGCGCCGATCCCGACATCCTCGTGGAGAACGATCCGGTCTCCGTGATGGCCGGCCATGACAAGCAGCTCGAAGCGGCGATCGAAGTTCTGATGAAGCAGATCAAGGAGAAGCCGGCGACGTTCCCGGAGAAGCCGCCGTATCCGAAGAAATAGCGGGCTTCGCCGCGCGGGACGCGCATCGGGGGCAGGTCACGCCGGAATTCCGGCCGGCGGTCTCGACGCTATTTAGCGCCGGGAGATCCCGGCCGTTTCGCCGGCGGGCTGAACCACTGATCCTTCGGCACGGTCTTGGGCCGCTCCGGGTCGCCCTCGTAGGCCGGCGTCATGATCTGAACCCCGTATTCGTTGAACGCATCGAGTATGTTCCGGTGCAGCTCCGCGTAGAGCCGGACCTTGCCGGTCGGGTCATCGGTGTACGCGTTGAGCTCGTATGTCACCGCGAAGTCGCCCAGCGCCTTCTGGAGCACGAACGGCGGCGGGTCCTTGAGAAGCCCCGCGGTGCGCTCGGCCGCCAGCAGGAGCATCGCCTCCACCTGCCGCCAGGACGTTTCGTAGCCGATCCCGACGCTCGTGTGCAGAATCAGCCCCCGCGTGCGCGCCAGCGTGCTGTAGTTGGTGACCGTGCCGGCCAGAATCATCGAGTTCGGAACGACGATGTCCTCGTTCTTGATCGTTCGCACATGGGTCACGAGCATCGCCCGTTCGGACACCATCCCCTCGATATCGTTGATGC
>JBFYZJ010000372.1:0-10199 GCA_041309565.1 Candidatus Krumholzibacteriota bacterium | reverse complement strand
GAACTCCTCGACCTCCGGGATGCCGCCCTGGAGGATGAGGTAGCCGTTGGACGGCTCGCGGTCGGTGATCTCGCCCGCGACCGGCGTCAGCATGATCTTTTTCACTTCATCCAGGTCCGAGGTCTGCCCCAGGGCCCAGCACAGCTTGACGTAGCCGACTTCGGGCAGGAGGTTGGCCGCCGGCACAACCCCCAGCTCCATCATGTCGCGCCCGGTGTCGTAGACGTACATCTGGACGTAGCCCCAGAGCGTCTGCACGGTCATGTAGACGTGGATCCCCTTGTCGAAGGCCTTCTTGAGGCTCGGGTAGAGCGGCTTGTTGACGTGGCCGAGGCCGGTGCCGGCGATGACGATGCCCTGATAGCCGTTGTCGATGAGGGAGTCGATGATGTCGGGCTTCATGTTCGGGTAGTAGTAGACGATCGCGACGCGGTCGTCGAAGGCGGTGTTGATCGTGACGTTCCGGTCGGCGCGGCGCCGTTTGTAATCCTGCCGCAGGTGAATGAAGCGGTCGCGGGCCACCATCGCGAGCGGGATATCGCCGATCGTGCGGAAGGTCGACCGGTAGGACGAATGCATCTTGCGGACGCGCGTGCCGCGGTGCAGGAGCCCGTAGTCGTCGCTCGTCGGGCCGAACATGCAGACCATGACCTCGGCGATGTCGCCGTGCGCCGCCGAGCTCGTCGCGTTGATGAGGTTGATTGCGGCGTCGCTCGACGGCCGGTCGCTCGAGCGCTGCGAGCCGACCATGATGATCGGAATGGGGGAGTCCTGCACCATGAACGAGAGGATCGCCGCCGTGTGGTGCATCGTGTCGGTGCCGTGTCCGATGATGATGCCGGCGACTCCGCGCGCGATCTCGCGCCCGATCGCGTTCGCCGTCCCGATCCACTGCTCGGGCCCCATGTTCTCGCTGAAGACGCCGTAGAGCTTCTCCGTCTCGATGTTGCAGATGTCGGCGAGCTCCGGCACCGAGCCGTAGAGCTCCCCCGGCGAGAAGGCCGGGATCACGGCGCCGGTCCGGTAGTCGAGGCGCGAGGCGATTGTGCCCCCGGTGCCGAGCATCTTCACGATCGGCTTCTTGGGATCGTACGGGAACGCCTTCTCGGGGATCTTGTAGTGCGCTTCCTTGTGGCCGAGCTCTTTCACCGCGGTGATCGTGCTCACGGCGAGCCCGACGTTGTAGCCGTTCCGGAGCTTGAGGACGATGTGCTTGTCGTCGGCGGTCTCGGAGCGGGGGAGAATGATGCCGGTGAAATTGCCGCGCGTCGACTCGACCTCGATGTCGCTCCAGACGCTCACCTGGAAGCGCTTGATGCAGTCGAGCGCCGCTCCCTTGTACCCCTTGTGCGAATCCTGCGGAATGTTCGAGCTCATAGAAACCTCACGCGATGAACGCGTCGACGATAGCGGAAATCCGCGCGCCCGGCAGTGTCCCCCGGAACTTGTACATGACGAGCCCCATGACGTGGCGCTTGAGCTTGTCCTTCGCGATGTCCGGGATCTCGACGGTCTTCAGGAACGAGGAGATCTTCGCCTCGGCCTTCTTCGGGCTCTCGAGGCCGAGGGAATCGATCGCGGCCTCGGCGCCCATCGTGCCCGCGCACGTTTTCTCGACGAGCGCGTCGAGGTTCTCCGTGGGCACCTCTCGTGCGGCGGCGGCCTTCAGCGTCGTGATTATCGGCTCCCCGCACGACGCGGCGATCTTTCCGCGGCGACGGAGGCATTTCAGCCGGTTCGCGAAGAACGCGGCGAGGAGTTTCGGCGGATAGCCCGTCTCGCGGACGGCCCGCTCGAAGAGATCCCGGTCGTTCGAATCGCGGAGCCGCTCCGCCATCTCGACGGGCATTCCCATCGCGGCGTAGCGCTCGACGCGGTCCCACGGGCGCTCCGCCATGATCGATCTGATTCGCTGGATGCGGTCCTCGGTGATCGCGAGCGGCGGAAGATCGGTGTCGGGGTACATGCGGTCCGCGCCGGGAAGGATCCGCTCGAATCCGTGCGTCCCGTCGGGAAGCGCCTGCCGCGTCTCGTTCGGCACGCCGTCGAGCGCCTCGCGCGCGCGGATGACGATCTCCTTCGCGCCCGTTTCGACGTCCCGCGCGCTTCCCCACACGACGACGATCGCGTCCTTGTCCCCCATCCGCGCGAGCTTCTTGATCTTCGTCCATTCGGCCGCGGAGAGCGTTTCCCCCTCCATGTCGGAGTGGGCGATGTTCGGGAGCCGGTCGAGGCACGCGATGACGCGGACGCGGTCGGAGACCTCCTTCGCGAAGGTCGTTTCGGGCTGCGTCTTCGTCGGGAGGATGCCGCGGTAGCCGCGGAGCGCCACCGCCCGCACCTCGAGGTTCTTGCTGAGTGCCTTCGCGAGCGGGTAGTACCGGGTTCCCACGACGATCTCTTTCACGTCGTACGTGTCGGCCTTGAACGAATCGGCGGTGACGCCGCGGCGCGCGAGCTCGCGCTTGATGTCGAGGAGCGCCGCCTGACGGTACGCCTCGTTGTGGACGAGGAGCGGAATGAGCGGGATCCGCGAGACGCCCTTGATCTCGACGCGCCGCCCTCCCTCGATCGACACGTTCACGTCCTGGCGCGCGGCGCCGATCCCCGTGTGCACCTTGCCCGTCGAGCGCACGAGGCGCCGGAGAATCTGCGCGACCTCGGCGACCTCGCGCGGCGTCTTCATCTCGGGATAGGTGACCGTCTCGATGAGCGGGATGCCGAGCCGGTCGGTGCGGTAGGTCCGCAGGTGGCCGACGTCGGAGACCTCGCGGCACGCGTCCTCCTCGAGACCGAGCTGGATAATGCCGAGGCGTTTCCCCCGGTAGGGGATCCACCCGTCGACGCCGAGGATCGTCGTGCGCTGGAATCCGGTCGGGATCGATCCGTCGAGGTACTGTTTGCGCGCGATGTGAACCTCGCTCACGAGGTTGCAGTGGAGGAGCATCGTCACCTCGAGCGCGATGTCGAGCGCCTGCTGGTTGAGCTCGAAGGGGGGCGTGTCGTCCATCTCGTACGTGCAGACCGTGTCCTGGCGGATCTGGTAGATGATCTCTTTCTTGGTCTTGAACTCCATGAGCGCCGTGCCGTCGTACTCGCCGAGCTCGGAGAGCGTCGGGCGCATGTGGCGCAGGATCTCCGCGTTGAACTCCTCGGAGTAGGGGCGGACGACGGGGCAGCGGCAGAAGAGCTTCTTCGTCGTGGCGATCTGCTGGTGGATCTCGAGCCCCGACTTCATGCCGAGCGCCGCGTAGTCCTCCGCCGTCGCCTCTTCGATTCTCTTCATCTCAACCATCGAAGGGTACCGTCCTTGCGCGCGCTAGCAGTCGAGGTACATCTGGATCTCGATCGGATGCGGGCGATTCCGCACCGGCATGATCTCTTTTTCCCGCTTGAGGCGTATCCAGTCCCTGACCATCGATTCGGTGAAGACGCCTCCCGCGAGGAGGTACTCGTGGTCCTTGTCGAGGGCGCGGAGCGCGTCGGCGAACGAGCCCGGGAGCGGCTTGATCTTTTCCCGCTCCTTCGGCGACATCTCGAACACGTTGACGTCGAACGGGCCGAAGCCCTCCTTCGTCGGATCGAGCTTCTTCCTGATCCCGTCGATCCCCGCCATGAGCTGCGCGGCCATCGCGATGTAGGTGTTGCACGTCGCGTCGGGCGGCCGGAATTCCATCCGCTTGAGGCCGGGATCGGTCGCGTACTTCGGGATGCGGATCGCGGCCGAGCGGTTCGCGAGCGAGAAGAAGCAGTTCACCGGCGCCTCGAAGCCCGGCACGAGGCGCTTGTACGAGTTCGTGCTCGGATTCGTGAACGCCAGGAGCGACGGCGCGTGCCTGAGGAGCCCGGCGATGTAGTGGAGGGCGAGCGGGCTCAGGTCGGCGTAGCCCCCCTTGCGATAGAACACGTTCGTTCCCTTCTTGATAAGGAACTGGTGAAAATGCATCCCCGTGCCCGGCTCGTTGTAGAGCGGCTTCGGCATGAACGTGGCCGTCTTTCCGTGACGGTGCGCGACCATCCGGGCGAAATGCTTCACCATCATCGAAATGTCCCCCATGCGGGCGAGCGGTCCGAAGTCGACCTCGATCTCGACCTGTCCGTGCCCGCCGACCTCGTGGTGGTGATAGAGCGTCTTGATCCCGGCCGCTTCGAGGAGGGTGACCGTCTCGTCGCGGATGTCGACGGTGGCGTCCTCGGGGGGCATCCCGTGGTAGCCGGCGAACGTCCAGAGCCCGAACTTCTCCTCGCGCAGCCCCTCGCCGGGAATGATCTCGACGGAGCAGGTCTTGTTCGAGTTCTTCACGCGCACCTCGTCGAACACGTAGTACTCGAACTCCGGGCCCCACATCGAGCGATCGGCGATTCCCGTTTTCTTGAGGTAGCTCTCGGCGGCGAGCGCGATGGAGCGCGGATCGCGCGAGAAGGGCTTCTTCGAATCCGCCTCGACGATGCGGCAGATGAACGAGATCGCCGGCTCCGTGCGGAACGGGTCGAAGTATCCGGTCGCGAGCTCAGGTATGAGGGAGAGATCGCCGCATTCCACGGCGGACATCCCCGCGAAGTTGGAGCCGTCGAAGCCGATCCCGTTCGTGAAGAGCTTTTCGTTCACCCGGGAGGGGGGCACCGTGATGTGGTGCCAGCGCCCGAAGAGATCGGTGAACTTGAAATCGATCTGCTTGATGCCGTGTTTCTTGATGGCGGTTTTCAGGCTGGCCAATGACGAAAAAATGGTAAACCTCCCCGCGAGGCGCGCGGCGCGCCGTCTCCAGAGTGCGCTTCGAAAGTATCGGCTCTGAATATATTCGATATATCGTGGGCATTCAAGGGAAAACGCCCCCGGGACGGGACGTCCCGCGCGCGGAACTTCCGCAGTAAATTGCATTTGACAAAGCCTTCCGGGGGTGCTATTGCAGGGGGAAATTCATCAACCGGAGGTCCGAAATGGCGAATGGTAAGGTCATGAACCGCTGGCTCGCCGTCGTGGGCGCGATCCTCATCCAGCTCTGTCTTGGGGCGATCTACGCGTGGAGCGTCTTCACGACCGTTCTCAAGAAGGATCCGTTCAATTTCACGGCGACGCAGACGCAGATCATCTTCTCGGTCGGGCTCGGCATGTTCGCCGCGCTCATGCCGTTCGCCGGAAAGCTCCAGGCGAAGATCGGGCCGCGGCGGGTGGCCCTCATGGGAGGCATTGTTCTCGGGCTCGGCTACATTCTCGCCGGGCTCATGGGCAATTCCTTCGCGACGCTCCTCGTCTTCATCGGCGTGCTCGGCGGCGCCGGCATCGGGCTCGCCTACGTGTGCCCGATCGCCGTCGGTATGCGGTGGTTCCCCGACAAGAAGGGGCTCATCACCGGCATCGCGGTGGCCGGATTCGGATTCGGCGCGCTCCTCTGGGTGCAGCTCGCCGGCGCGTGGGGGCATCTCCTCGAAACGATCGGCATTCTCCGCACGTTCCTCTATTACGGCGTCGCCTTCGCCGCGCTCGTTTCGCTCGGCTCGATATTCATGGTCTATCCGCCGGAAGGCTGGCGCCCCGCGGGATGGGATCCCGCGAAGGTCAAGAAGGGCAAGAAGCCGGCCGAGCCTCCCGCCGAGATGTGCACGGGAGAGATGCTCAAGACGCCGCAGTGCTACCTGATCTGGATCTCGTACGCGTTCTGCGCGCTCGCGGGGCTCATGGTGATCGGGATCGCGAAGCTCTTCGGTGGGGACGCGCTCGCGGGCTCGGGTCTCGAGAAGTACGCCGATCCCGCGGTGGCCGCCGCCGCGGCGTCAACCGCGTACGCGATCTTCTTCGCGCTGGCGAACGGATTCGGGCGCATCGGGTGGGGTCTCGTCGCCGACGGCATCGGCTGGAAGCGCTCGATCACGATCATGGCGCTCGTGCAGGGGGTGGCGATGGCGGCGCTCTACTTCCTCGGGGGCAGCTACGTCGCCCTGTGCCTCTTCTTCGCGGTCGTCGGCGCCAACTTCGGCGGGACGCTCGCCCTCTTTCCGCTCGCGACCGCGGGCTGCTTCGGCACGAAGAACATCGGACAGAACTACGGATTCATGTTCACCGCGTACGGGGTCGGCGGCATCGTCGGGCCGATCGTCGCCGGCATTTTCAAGGATATGGGGCAGGGGAAGGGCGTTTCGGCGTGGATGCCTCCCTTCATGATCGCGGGCGTGCTCTGCATCGTCGCGGCGGGGATCGTCATGACGCTGAAGCAGCCGAAGAAAGTGTGCTGACATGGAAGAGCTGATCCGGAAGCTGCTCGCCGAGCTCGGCGAAAATCCAGAGCGCGAAGGGCTTCTCAAGACCCCGGAGCGCGTGGCGGAATCCCTCGGCTTTCTCACGAGCGGCTACCGGGAGGATCCCGAGGAGCTGTTCCGCGAGTCAGTGTTCGAGGAAGAGTACGACGAGATGGTGATCGTCAAAGATATCAGCCTCTACAGTCTCTGCGAGCACCATCTGCTCCCGTTCTACGGCGAGTGCCACGTCGCCTACATCCCGAAGGGGCGGATCATCGGCATCTCGAAGATCCCGCGCCTCGTGCACGTGTTCGCGCGGCGGCTCCAGGTTCAGGAGCGCCTCACGAACCAGATCGCCAAGTCGCTCATGGATCACCTCAAGCCGTACGGCGTGGCGGTGACGATCGAGGCGACGCATCTCTGCATGGCGATGCGCGGCGTGCGCAAGCGCGACGCCCGGATCATTACGAGCGCCATGCTCGGGGCGTTTCGGACCGATCCGAAGACCCGGATGGAGTACCTCGAGCTGATCAAGACCGCGCCGCGGACCGAGTAGCGGCGCTTTCCCCCTTGCGACCGGCGCCGCGTTTATTATATTCAGACACGCTCGTCGATACCGTTTCAACTTCTCAGGAGTGAGGCATGGCTTCGATATCCGAATTTCGCAGGGGAATGGCGATCAAGATTGACAACGAGGTGTGGATCATCACCGAGTACCAGCACGTCTCGCCGGGCAACTGGCGCGCGATGGTGCGCACGAAGCTCAAGAACGCGAAGACGGGGCGCGTCATGGAGCGCACCTTCCGCATGACCGACCAGATCGAGACGATCCGCCTCGAGAGCCGCGAGATGCAGTTCCTCTACGAGACCGACGGCAGCCTCCACTTCATGGACACCAAGTCGTACGAGCAGACCTTCGTTCCCGCCGAGTTCCTCGGGGATCAGAAGCTGTTCCTCAAGGAAGGGAACATGTGCACGATCGCCTTCATGGAAGAGAAGCCGATCACCGTCGAGCTTCCGTTCTTCATCGATCTCGTCGTGGCCGAATCGGAGCCGGGGGTGCGGGGGGACAGCACGACGAACCTCATGAAAGGCGCCGTTCTCGAGACGGGCGCCCGGGTGCAGGTGCCGCTCTTCGTGAACGCCGGCGACGTCGTGAGAATCGACACGAGGACCGGCAAGTACCTTGAGCGGGTCTCGAAGGGCTCCTGACGCCGACTTCCGCCGAACGCCAAAAAGCCTGGAACATCCTGACTTTCCCAATGTAGAATACAGCATGCGCGGCTCGAGCCGAAGGAGCGCTCGCGCGCGCCCTGCCTTCATGCCCCGGGGCGTTTCGGAAGGGGAGTGCCCATGAGAATCGCTATCGTTTCGATTTTCCTCGTGATGCTCGCGGCCGCGGGCGCCGCGGCGGACGTTCACGTCAAGCAGGTCGTCACGGTCGATCCCTACTACGACGGCGGACCGGCCGGCGGCACGACGACCGAGATCGATCTCTGGTTCGGCGGGGGAAAGATCGTGGCCCTCGGCGAAACGGGAAGAGCGGTCTACGATCCCGCGCGCGGCCGCCTCACCGTCATCAATCTGGCCGATTCGTCCTATTGCGAGATCGTGCTCCCCGTGAACCGCGACTCGGTTCTCGCCGCCGACTACAAGGCGCGGCTCGACCGCTGGTTCTACGACGGGAGCGTCAAGCCGACGGGGGAGAAGAAAGAGATCGGCGGGAAGTCGTGCGCCGCCTATGCGTATGAGCAGTGGATTCAGCTCGGCGAGGACAAGTTCGGCGAATCGGAGAAGACGTTCTGGCTCGCGACGGAGCTGCCGTTCGACTGGAAGGCGTTCATCGATCTGCAGCTCGCGATCCTCTCGCTCGCGAACAGCTCGGACTCGTACCTGACGGGGATGAAAGGCCTCCGTGGTTTCGCCCTCGCGGGGGACATGATCACGTACAATCGCGGGCAGCAGATCGTTTCGCGGCTCTCCGCCGACATTCTCGGCGAAGGCGCGCCGCCCGCCGGGTGCTGGGAGATCCCCTCGTATTGCACGAAACGCGACCGGCTTCCTCGCGATATGTTCATGATTATAATTCAGCTCGTGTACTGACCTGAGCGAACGGAGAAGCACATGCGCACGAATGGACGCACAAGCACGCGACGCGATTTTCTCAAGGCCGGCATGCTCGGGATAGCCGCGACGGCGTTCACTCCGGCCGCGCTCGGCGCGCGCACCCCGGAGGAGGCGGCGCCGGGGGCGAAACGGACGCTCGTTCATCGGACGCTCGGGAGAACGGGGATCCGGGTGCCCGTCGTGAGCGTTGGAGGGGGGAACATCGCGGACGCGGCGATCCTCCGGACGGCGCTCGACGCGGGGCTCACGCACATCGACACGGCGCGCTCCTACGGGAGAGGAGCGAACGAGAAGCTGATCGCGACGGTCATCAAGGATCGGCCGCGGGATTCGTTCGTGATCGGCACGAAGTCGGCCAACATGGCGGTTGACAACCGCACGGGAATATACAAGAGCACGACGAAGGGAGAGAACTTCACGCGGGAACTCGACGAGAGCCTCAAGACGCTCGGTCTCGAGTACGTCGATATCTTCTACGTACACGATATCGTTCGTGGGGAATCGATCAAGATGGACTGCGTGCTCAAGGCCTTCGAGTCCGCGAAGCAGTCGGGAAAGGCCCGCTGGATCGGCGTCTCGACGCACCGCGGGGAGCCCGAGGTGATCAGGGCGACGATCGAGACGAAGATATGGGACGTCGTGCTCACCGCCTACAATTTCAGGCAGCCGCACCTCGCCGACGTTACGAGCGCGATAGCCGAGGCGGCCGCGGCGGGGCTCGGCATCGTCGCGATGAAGACGCAGGCGGGCGTGTTCTGGGATCCCGAGCGGAAGCGGCCGATCAACGCGAAGGCGGCCCTGAAATGGGCCCTTCAGAACGAGCACATTCACACGGCGATTCCGGGAGTCAGCACGATCGAGGAGCTCGAGACGGACATCTCCATCATGGAGGATCTCGCGCTCAGCGGAGCGGAGAAGGGGGAGCTCGAGCTCGGCATGGCGCCTGCGGAGCCCGGCCTCTTCTGCGGGCAGTGCGGCTCGTGCGTCGCGCAGTGCCGCTCGAAGCTCGACATCCCGACGCTCATGAGGAGCTACATGTACGCGTACGGGTACCGGAGGCCCGCGAAGGCGCGCGAGACGCTCGCGGCGGCGGGAATCCGGCGCGTGCCGTGCGGGAAGTGTCCGACCTGTACGGTCGCGTGCGCGAGCGGCCTTCCCGTGCGCGAGCGGGCGATGAACATCGCGCGGATCGCGTCGGTGCCTGAGGAGTTTCTCGGATAGTCCGGCGCCGCGGGGCATCGGGAGCGCGGGAGGCGGTTGGGAGCGCGTCGGCGCGCGGCCGCGCTATTTCTCGGGGGCCGGTTCGACGTATTTCCAGTAATCGCCGAGGGTGATGTCGCCGCGGATCTTCTTCTTGAAGAAGAGGAACGAGCCGTGCGCCGCGAACTCCATCTTCTCGACGACCCACGAGCCGTTCGCGCCGTTTCCGTAGTGGAGCGTCGTGAGCATGCTCTTCGCGCCCTTGGGGAGCGGGTCGTTCGTATACTCGATCTTCACCGGATTTCCGGTGCTCTCTTCGATCCACGCCGTGCCCTTGAACAGGGTGGGCTTGTCCTTCGACGGCTTCTCGGAAGGGACCGGATAGCTGTAGCCGAAGCGGACGCAGCTTCTGCCGCCGACCGTTTCGCGCGCGTTCGTCTCCGTGACGCGGACGTCATTCTGGATGTCGGGATTGAAGGGGTTGTCCCCCGACGAGATGGAGTGGGAGCGTTCCTTCGACTCGCCGTCGTCGGGATCGCGCTTTGAGTCCTTCTTGGATTTTTTCTCGGCGTCCTGTTTCTTCTTCTTTTCCTTTTCCGCTTCTTTCTTCTCGCGCTCCGCCGATTTCTTCCGTT
>JBFYZJ010000371.1:0-12133 GCA_041309565.1 Candidatus Krumholzibacteriota bacterium | reverse complement strand
TACGGCATCATGGTCTACCAGGAGCAGGTCATGCAGGCCACCCAGGTCCTCGCCGGCTACACCCTCGGCGGTGCCGACCTGCTCCGCCGCGCCATGGGCAAAAAAAAGCCGGAGGAAATGGCCAAACAACGCGATAGCTTCGTCCGAGGCTGCGCCCGCGAAAACCAGATCCCCGCTCCCAAGGCCAACGAAATCTTCGACCTCCTCGAGAAGTTCGCCGGCTATGGCTTCAATAAGTCCCACGCCGCCGCCTACGCCGTCGTCGCCTACCAGACCGCCTACCTAAAGGCCAATTACCCGGTCGAGTTCCTGTCCGCCATGATGACCAACGACCTGGCCGACACCGCCAAGCTGAGCCAATACATCGCCGAGGCGCGCGCCCTCGAAATCGAAGTCCTGCCACCGGATGTCAACGAGAGCGGTGTCTATTTCGAACCCGCCCCCAGTGCAGCCCACCCGGCACCCGCCAGCCCGGCCCAGGGCACTCCGCCAGCCCGCCGCGCTATCCGCTTCGGCCTCGCCGCCATCAAGGGAGTCGGCGAGATCGCCGTCCATAGCATCCTCCACGCCCGAGCCCAAGGCGGATCCTTCTCCTCGCTCTTCGACCTCTGTGAACGGGTGGACACCCGCGCCGTAAACCGGAAGGCCCTGGAAGCCTTCGTTCGCAGTGGCGCCTGCGACCGCCTCGGTTCCAACCGCGCAACCCTCTTTCACCAGATTGACCGCGCCCTCGCACGCGCCTCCAGCCTGGCAATCGACCGGCAGCGAGGTCAGGCCTCCCTGTTTGAAGCCCTGGAACAAAACGTTGCCGCCCCACCCGAAAGTGGGGTGCGGCTCGAGGAATGGCCGGAAGCAGAACGCCTTGCCCAAGAAAAAGAACTGCTGGGTTTCTATGTCACCGGCCATCGGCCGAAGAAGCGCGCCGCATCCAGGGAGAGACGATCCCCTTCGATTCGCGCCCCGGCTCGGAGAACCGCGTCGGCTACTACTTCCGCTTTCCCATCGGGATCGTCGCGGCGATCACGCCGTTCAACGATCCCCTGAACCTCGTCGCGCACAAGGTCGGCCCGGCGATCGCGGCGGGGAACGCCGTCGTCGTGAAGCCGGCGACCGTGACGCCGCTCTCGGCGCTCATGCTCGCGAAGGCGCTCATGGAGGCGGGGCTTCCTGCCGGCATCCTCAACGTCGTGACCGGCTACGCCGCGAAGACCGGGGACGCGCTCGTTACCGATCCGCGCGTGCGGATGATCAGCTTCACCGGCGGCGCCCCGGCGGGCGAGGAGATCGTGAAGAAGGCGGGGCTCAAGAAGATCGGGATGGAGCTCGGCTCGAATACGCCCGTCATCGTCTGCGAGGACTGCGATCTCAAGCGCGCCGTCGAGGACTGCGTTTCGGGGGCCTTCTGGGCAGCCGGGCAGAACTGCATCGGCGTCCAGCGGATCTATATCGAGAAGGGGATCTACAAGCGCTTCGAGACGCTCTTCGTCGCGCGGACGCGCAAGTACAAGGTCGGTCCCAAGCTCCGGGAAGACTGTGACATGGGCCCGATGATCAACGAGGGAGAGGCGAAGCGGATCGAGAGCTGGGTGAAGGAAGCGGTGAAGGCGGGGGCGAAGGTGCTCACCGGCGGCAAGCGCCGTGGGGCGATCTACGAGCCGACCGTTCTCGCGAACGTTCCGGCCGGATGCAAGGTGGACGTCGACGAGGTGTTCGCGCCGACGGTGAACCTCTATCCGGTGAAGGATCTCGACGAGGCGATCGCGAAGGCGAACTCGGTGAACTTCGGCCTCCACGCCGGAATATTCACCAAGGACATCGGCAAGGCCTTCAAGGCGATCAAGGAGCTCGAGGTCGGCGGGATCATCGTGAACGACTCGTCCGACTACCGCATCGACATGATGCCGTTCGGCGGCGTGAAACGGAGCGGTCTCGGCCGCGAGGGGATCAAGTTCGCCCTCATGGAAATGACCGAGCCGCGCGTCGTGTGCTTCAATCTTTAGGATGCCCGGCCACGGAGCGGTTCACTGCGATTGCAGGGCCGTTCCCACGGGCGCCGCGCCGCACAATCGAAACGGGGCGTCTCGTGCGAGACGCCCCGTTTGCATTGGGCCTCGGCCGGGTGGGCGGGGTTTCTACTGCAGGCCCAAAACGTCGTCCATGGTATAAAGCCCGGGCTTCTTCCCGTGGATGAAACGAATCGCCTTGATCGTGCCGCGCGCGAAGGTGCGGCGCGAGTGCGCCCGGTGCGTGAGCTCGAACCGTTCCCCTTCTCCCGCGAAGATCACCGTGTGCTCGCCCGTGACGTCCCCGCCGCGGAGCGAATGCATGCCGATCTCCCCGCTCTTCCGCGCCCCGACGAGACCCTCGCGCCCGTGTACCACGGCGGAGCCGGGCCGCGCCTTCGCGATCGCCTCCGCGAGCTTCGCCGCGGTCCCGCTCGGGCTGTCCTTCTTCTTGTTGTGATGTATCTCCACGATCTCGGCGTCGAAATCGGCGAGCGAGCGCGCGACCTCCTCGACGATTCTGAACATGAGGTTGACGCCGGCCGACATGTTCGGGCTGATGATGAGCGGAATCGTGCCCGCGGCCTTCTTCGCGAGCACGAGCTCGTCGGGGCTGAAGCCGGTCGTGCCGACGATCGCGGCGCGCCCCGCCTTCGCGCACGCGGCGACGTGCTCGAGCGAAGACTTCGGATTCGTGAAATCGACGACGACGTCGCAGGAGCCGAGCGCCCCGGCGAGATCGGCGGTCACCTCGACGCCCGCCACCCTCGAGCCGAGTCCCGCGTTTCCGGGAGCCTCGACGAGGCCGGCGAGCGCGAGCCCGGCGTCCCCGGCGATCTCCTCGACGATGACGCGCCCCACTTTCCCGAGCGCGCCGCATACGACGACCTTGATCATTTTCTTTTCGCCTCGTTTCGGCCGCGAGGGCCCCGGCCTACTTCGCCACCGTGAGCCCGAAATCGACGAGCGCCTTGCGGAGCTTCTCGCGGTTCTCCGGAAGGAGCCCCACGAGCGGGAGCCGCACGTCGCCCACGTCCATGCCGAGCATGTTCATCGCTTCCTTGACGGGGGTCGGATTCGTCTCGATGAACATCGCCTTGCAGAGCGGGAAGAGCTTGTAGTGGAGCTTCCGCGCCTCGGCGAGGTTCCCCTTCTCGTAGGCGGCGATCATCGCGAGCATCTCCTTCGGCACGATGTTGCCGACGACGCTCACGATGCCCTTGCCCCCGCATGCGAGGATCGGCAGCGTGATGCCGTCGTCCCCCGACATGAGGACGATCTTGTCGCCGCAGAGGAGCATGATCTCGCACATCTGTTCGAGCGAGCCGCTCGCTTCCTTGATCGCGACGATGCGCTCATGCGCGGAGAGGCGCTGCACCGTCTTCGGGAGCATGTTGAGGCCGGTGCGTCCCGGTACGTTGTAGAGCATGAGGGGCAGCCCGCCCTCGTCGGCGATCTTCATGAAGTGCGCGTAGAGCCCCTCGGGCGTCGGCTTGTTGTAGTACGGCGTGACGACCATCGCCGAGTCGGCGCCGAGCTCGCGCGCCTTCTTGACGTTGTCGATCGATTTCTGCGTGGCGTTCGTCCCGCAGCCGGCGCAGATCTTGATCTTGCCCTTCGCCTCGTCGACCGCGATCTCGATGATCCTGAAATGCTCTTCCCACGTGTAGGTGGGATTCTCGCTCGTCGTCGCGCACGGCACGAGCCCGTCCGTGCCCGCCTTGATATGAAACTGCACGAGCTCGCGCAGCTTCGCTTCGTTGAGGCCGCCGTCCTTCTTGTTGAACGGTGTGACGAGCGCGACGTACAAACCCTTGAACATGGTACCCCTGCCTCCTTCTCGCAACCCTTTCGGAACATTGCGGTTGATGTCTATTCCGAGCGGACGGCCGGATGCGCCGCCGCGGAAATGCCCGAAGAGACATTATGCGCCGTGATGCGGACTGTCAAGGGGATACGGTGAGCTCGCGCCGCCAGGGGAAGAGGGAGAAGATGCCGCCCGTGTGAATGAAGAGCACGTCGTCCGATCTTCTCCAGCGCCCCTTCGCCGCTTCGCCGGCGACGCCGAGCATCGCCTTTCCCGTGTACGCCGGATCGAGGAAGATCCCGAGGCGCCGCGCGAAGACACGAATGAGCTCGAGCCCCTCGGCGGCCGGCACGGCGTAGGCGGGGCCGTCGTAGCCCCCCGCGATCTCGACCTCCTCCGGGAGAATCGGCTTGAACCACGGCTCGCCGCGGTAGCGCTTTTCGTATCGCTCGACGAACGCTTCCGAGATCCCGGCGATGCGGTCCGCGAAATACTGCGGCGTGTCGAGCACGTTCACGCCGAGCACGCGCGCCCTGAGCCCGAAGATCCGTTTTCCGTAGATGAGCCCCGCGGACGTGCCGCCGCTTCCGACCGCCGTGACGATCGTGTCGAACTCGATGCCGAGCGCGGCCTGCGTCTCCGCGATCTCCTGCGCCGCGCGGATGTAACCGAAAACTCCCGGCGGATACGAGGCGCCCTCGGGGATCGCGTACGCCGGCTCGCCCGCGGCGCCGAGCTCCGCCGCGATCCGGGCCATCGTCTCGTTCACGCGCGGCCATTCTTCCTGCGATATGAACCGGATCTCCGCGCCCGCGAGCCGGTCGAGGAGCACGTTGCCGTCGCTCTCGTCGGGGGCGGCCCCGCGAAGCACGAGCACCGGTCGCATGCCGACCCGCGCGGCGGCGACCGCCGTAGCCCGGGCGTGATTCGACTGGATGCCGCCGCACGTGATGACGGCGCGCGCGCCGGCGGCGGCCGCCTCGGCCAGGGCGAACTCGAGCTTGCGCACCTTGTTGCCCGAGAGCGCCGAGCCGGTGAGATCGTCGCGCTTGACGTAGACGTTCGGGAGGTCGGGGAGCTCGGGCACGGCGCGCACTCGCTCCACGGGCGTCGGGAGATTGGCGAGCTTGAGGGAGGGCGGATAATCGATGCTCATGGGCGGAGTATCGCAGAATCGACCCGCGGGCGTCACGAAAAAAGCCCCTGGTGCGCTTGACAAATTGTCATATTACGATATATTAATAAACAAATAACACGGGAGGGTGTAAGCAGATTCATGATGGAAACGAAACAGGAACCGCTCGCGCAGAACGAGATCGACCGGTTCGCCGACGTGCTCAAGGCGCTCGCGAGCCCGGCGCGCCTGAGGATCGTCAATATTCTCGCGCGCGGCGAGCGGACCGTGACGGAGCTGTGCGAACGCTCGGGGCTCAAGCAGTCGCTCGTGTCGCAGCAGCTGAAGATACTGCGTCTCAACAACATCGTCTCGAGCCGGAAGGAGGTGCCGCACACCTACTACAGCTTGAAAGAGCGAAACGTCATACGCATGCTCAATTGCCTGAGCATGTGTGAAGGGATAGAGAGCGTCCACCATCAACGAAAAGCCAAGGAGGCATAATGGGAGCGAACACGTTGCAGGCAAGCGAGAAGGATTGGCAGAAAGAGGTCCTCGAATCGCCGATCCCGGTCATCGTCGATTTCTGGGCGCCGTGGTGCGGGCCGTGCAAGTTCCTCGGGCCCGTGTTCGAGGAGCTCGCCGGAGAGTACGCCGGGAAAGTGAAATTCATGAAGCTCAACACCGACGAGAACCAGGCCGTCGCCGTCAAGTACGGGATCATGGGCATCCCGACGCTCAAGGTGTTCAAGGGTGGCAAAGAGGTCGACACGATGTCGGGCGCGGCTCCCAAGGATTACCTGAAGGATTTTCTCGATAAGGCGCTCGCGAAGTAGGCGCGCGAAGCAGGCACGTTCATCAATGGAGGAAGGCATCGTGAAGAAGATCGCTCTCACGCCCGAGATAACCATCGAGGATCTCGTCGAGCAGCACCCCGCCGCGGTCCGGTTTCTCATGGAGCGCGGCATCATGTGCATGAGATGAGGAACCCCTGCCTGGGGGTCCCTGGGCGAGCTCCTGAAGCTTTATCGCGTCGACGTCGCGAAGACGATCGCGGAGCTTCAAACTTATCTGGAAGGGAAGCGGTAAATATCCTACACTGAACGCCGGGTCCGCGCCGAGCGCGCGCACCCGGCGATTTTTTTGCCCGGCCGGGGGCCGGCGCGAATCCCCGCGCGGGGCGAAACGAGATTTCGGATATTCGTGAAGGAGGCCCGACATGGCGGAGCTTCCGTTTCTCGCCGGCGAGGAGGGGAGAGGGCACGTGCTGGCGCTCCTCTTCTTCCTCTCGGTGTTTCTCACCGCGGTGTGGGGGAGCTGGCAGGGTTCGCTTCCCGCGTCCGACGAGGCCGTGCTCGCCCAGATCGCGAACGAGGTCCCGCATATCGGCCGCGCGCTCCCGCTGCTCTTCGACGGAGCGCCGGTCCACGACACGCCTCCCTTCGCCCCCTGGTTCATGGCGCTCATGTTCAGCCGCTTCGGCGCGAACAATTTCGCCGCACGGTTCGCGTTCGTGCTCCTTTCGCTCGGCGCGGTCTATCTGACGTTCCTCGCGGGCAGGGCGGCGGCGCGCGCTTGGGATCCGCCGGCCGGACAGGAGCCGGCGCCGGCGGCGGACGGATCGTGCGGGCGGACGCACTGGCGGTCGCTCTCCACGGCGGCCGGCTTCTTATCGGCCATCGCGCTCGCCGCGAGCCCCCTGTTCGGCAGGTTCATGCCGCACGTGACGCCCGGCGTCCCCTTCGCCTTCTTCGCGGCGCTCGGGCTTCTCGGCTGGCTCCTGCTCCCGCGATCGCGCGCCGGATACTACCTCTGGGCGCCGGCGATCGCAGGCGGGGTCCTGAGCGACGGCGCGAGCGGATTCCTGCTCATCCCCGCCGCGCTCATCGCGGGAATTTTCGACGCGGAGCGGCGCGCGCTCTGGCGAACGCCGGGATTCGCGCTCGCCACGCTCTCCGGCGCGCTGATCGGCGGGATCTGGATCGGCGTCGAGACGGCCCACGGCGGCCTCGGCTTCTTCGACAACGCGCTGTGGGCGCCGATCGCGCGCGTCGTTCGCCCGCCGGACGGCGCGCTCACGGCGCTGCTCGGATCGCTCGCGAACGCGTGGCTCGGGAATCTGCCGTGGTCCGTTCCCGCGACCGTCGCCTGCGCGCGGGTCACGTTGTTCCGAACGCGCGGCCCGGCCGAGACGCGCGCGGGCGGGATCGACGCGGCCCTGCTCGTTTTCGCGGCCGTGCTGTTCGTTCCCCTGTCGCTCGGCGGCGCGGATACTCCGGGCGCGTTGCTTCCCGTGCTCCCGTTCGTCGCCGTTCTCTCCGCGCGGGAAGCCGCGCGGTGGCTCGGCCGCCCGGGGCGGAGTCTCGTGGAGCGGCTCTGGTCACTCAACAGCGTCGCGACGGCGATCTACTGCCTCGTGATGCTTCTCGTGGTGGCGACGCCGATCCGCATCAGGACCGCGGCCGAGGATCCGATCGAGAGCGTCGCGCAGATGGCGGGGCGCATCGTTCCCGCCGGCGACCGCGTCGGGAACTTCGGCCAGCCCTATCGTGTGCAGTGCGCGCGGATGCTCTTCTACGGCGACCGCGCGCTCGGGGCGCGGCTCGCGGACGCGGCCGAGGTCGCCGCGGCGCTGCGCGAGAATCCGCGGACGATCTTCCTGTCGTCGGCGCGCGACCTCGAAACGCTTCGCGCGTCGCCGGCGTTCCCCTTCGAGATACGCGTCCTGTACGGCGCCGGCGATTTCGTGCTCTTCGGCGCCCGGACCGCCGGCGGGGACGCATTTCCCGCGATACATCACCTGGAAACGGAGGCGCGATAACGGTGTTCATCAAACGACTGGCAGCGGCCGCCGCTCTGCTCGGAGCGCTCGCCGCCTCGGGCTGCGGCGAACGGAACCTCGAGGGATCCGGCCTCGTGAAGCTGAGCGACCGGGTCTACGCGATGATCGCGACCGGGCCGACCGCGCCCGAGGGGCTCGGCGCGAACAGCGGCTTCGTCGTGGGGACGGACGGCGTCCTCGTGATCGATTCGCGCTACACGCCCGGACTCGCGAACGAGCTCCTCGCGGCGATCCGGTCCGTGACGGACGCGCCCGTGAAGTACGTCGTGAACACGCACTACCATCCCGATCACGCGTGGGGCAACATGGTCTTCAAGGCGCAGGGGGCGATCATCGTCGCGCGCCCCGAAACGCGCGAGGCGCTCCTGAAATACTCCCCGGCGTATCTCGAATTCTACCGGCAGCGGAGCGCCGACACCTACGAGCTCCTGCGCGACGTGCAGTTCGTGCCGCCCGACACGACCTTCGGCGCCGGAACGGAGATCGACCTCGGCGGCGTCACGGTCTCGCTCCGCTCGTACGGGCCCGCGCATACGGCGGGGGACTGCGTCGTGATCGTTTCCGAGGACCGGATCGCGTTCGTCGGCGGGATCCTGAGCAACGGCTACCATCCGAACATGGGGGATCCGGGCGCCGACTTCGACAACTGGATCGCGGCGCTCGACACGCTGGCCGCCGCGAAGTTCCGGCGCGTCGTCCCGGGGCAGGGGAAGGTGTGCGGTCCCGAGGAGTTCGCGGCCGCGGCCCGGTACATCACGACGCTCAGGATCCAGTGCGACCAGAGCATCGCCCGCATGGTGCCGCTCGAGCAGGCGCTGGCCGCGATCGCCATGCCGGGCACCGAGACGTACCTCCAGCCCAATCTGCTCCCGTTCAACGTGCAGGCGGTGTACCGTCGCGACATGATGCGCGTCGTGCAGCCCGAATTCGCCTTCGATCCGCCGGAGGAGTTCCAGATCACGGACGGCGGCGGCACGGCGAAGCTCGGCTACGTCCGCTGGGGGGCGGCGACGGAGACGGGCACCCTCGAGATCGACGTGCAGTGGAAAGTGACGGCGAGCCGCGAAGCGATCGTGCCGGACGTCGTGGACGTGGTCAAACGATACGCCCAGACGAGCAAGATCGAGATGAAGATCGAGGGATCGAAGCGAATCGACGTGGGCGGCGAGAAGGCGGTGGCTTCGTACGGGACCTGGTCCCGCATGAGCGTGTCGGGAATGGGGGGGAGCGGCGCTTGGACGTGGGCACTCGTCGTCAGCGGCGGCAAGATCTACTCGCTGAGGCTCTCGGCGGAATCGGGCAAGGACGGCGCGAAGGCGCTCGCCGGCAGGGCCGAGCTGGAGAAGCTCGCGTCGTCGTTGCGGTTCACGCCCCGTGCTTCTTGAGCTTTCCAGCGTTCGCGAGCGCGAGATCCATGATCGCCGTCGCGGGAAACACGCCGAGACCGCCCCGATCGCACTCGGCCTCGCTGAAGGCCTGGGCGTTGTCGATCCCGCACACCTTCGAATGGATGAGGAACGGCACCGGGTGCCACGAATGGGCCTTGAGGGCGCACGGCGTCGAATGATCCCCCGTCACGACGATCACATCGGGCTTGCATTCGAGAAGAATCGGGAGATTCGCGTCGACCTCCTCGATGATCTTTATTTTCCCCTCGAAGTTGCCGTCCTCGCCGAACGAGTCGGTCTTCTTGACGTGGATGAAGAAGAAGTCGTAGCCCTTCCCGTGCGCGGCGCGCGCCGTTTCGAACTCCTCCCTGATCGAGAATCCCGTGTCGAGCAGTTCCATGCCGCAGAGCTTCGCCACCCCGCGGTACAGCGGGTACGCGGCGACGGCGGCGGGACGGAGCAGCGTCCGTTCCTGGATCGGCTCGATCGGAGGCTTCCGCGAAATGCCGCGCATGAGCACGGTGTTCGCCTTCTTCTCGTCGGCGAGGATCGCGTTGCACTGCTCGACGAGCTTCGCGATGATCCCGGCCGTGCGCTTCGCCTCGGGCGTGCGCGCGACGGGCGGGAGCGGCGCCTTGCCCGTGAGCTGCGGATCGGTCTCTTCGACCTCGGGGGAGAGCCTGATGCCGCTCAGCACCACGCCGAAGCGGTATTCGCGCACCGGCATGATGACGACCTTCGCCCCTTCGATCTCCGAGATCCGGTCCTGGAGCTTCGCGCAGATGCGGACGCACTCCTCGTGGGGGATGCGCCCCGCGCGCCGGTCGGTGAGGATGCCGTCGGCGTCGATCGTCGCGAAATTCCCGCGGATCGCGACGTCGTCGCGCTCGAGCTCGTAGCCGGTGCCGAGCACCTCGAGCACGCCGCGCCCGACGTCGTTCTCGCTCGCGAGCGGGTCGTATCCGAAGAGCGCGAAATGCGCGGGGCCGCTCCCCGGCGTGATGCCGTAACCGATCGGCATGCTTCTCCCGCAAAGTCCGTCGCGCGCGAGGGCGTCGAGATTCGGCGTGCGGGCCGCCTCGAGCGGCGTCTTCGGGAACTCCGGAGTCCGGATGTCCCCGAGCCCGTCCATGACGATCATGATGATGGTGGCGTCGTTGCGGCGGAGAAGGTGACGCAGCATCGCTTGTCCCCCTGTTCGAGAAACCGGATACGCTGAATCGTGCTCGCCCGGATAGTAGCACGCGCCGGAAAAGCCGCGCAACCCGCGTTTCGGCGCGTTTGACATCTCGTGATAATTATTTTAATATTTATGGGTTATCCGTTTGTCGCGCAGGCCCGGAACAAGGAGAATCCATGAACGCACATCGCTACGATCATGCCGCGGACTCGCCGCGGTTTCCCCGGCTCGGCATCAGGCACGCGGCGGTGGTGCTCGCCGTCGCCGCGCTTCTCGCGGGGTGCGGGCGCGGGGGCGGCTCCATCGCCGGCAAGGAGCCGATCAAGAAGGTCATCGAAGTGGAGAGCAACGTCGACGCGCTTCGGGCGTGGTCCGAGAACAACGCGCGGGCGGCGGTGCTCGTGCATTTCGATCCGTCCGACGACATGGCGATCTTTCCGGCGCACATGATGAAGGACCTGGAGACCACGGCGGGGCACCTGAGGCGCCGCAACGCCGACGTGCTCGAGGATGTCGGCGCCCTCATCGAGCGAGGCGGCACGGTGAGCCTCGGATACATGGCGGGAATGTACAAGCGCGTGATCTGGGTCATCCCGACGTTCAGTTCCGTCGGCGCCGATCCGGTCGACGTCTACAAAAACTTCCTCGTCAGGCAGCGGCGATTTCCCCCGGAGGCCGTGAGCGATTTCAAGGCGGACGGGAAGTACATCACGGGAACGATCGCCGGCGTCCCGCTCACGATCACGAGTCTCGCGGATCTCGCGCTCGCCGAGGGGGAGAACGCGATCATCGACATCGATGTCTCGTACTTTCCGGCGCTGAAGGTCGCGAATCGGAGCTATCGCCAGGGGACCAGGTCGGTCCTCGAGTTCGTCCGGGAGCTCGCGAAGCGGAACGTGCGCGCGAAGCTCGTCACGGTGAATCTCTCGAATCAGAACAATCAGGTTCCCATGGATCTCAGGTATTACGGCGACGTGATCAGGGAAGCGCTCGCGAAGCCGGCCGACGCCGTTCCCCCGTATACGGCGAAGTGGCTGGGCATGATCCAGGCGGAGGATTCGCTCGGCGCGAAGCGGTACGCCTCGGCGGCCGCCCTCTACGAGGATGTCATCGGCACGGTGAAGGACGACGCGGGCCTCTATTTCTCGCTCGCGGTCGCCCGGGGGCTGGAGAACAAGGGGCCCGAGTGCCGCGCGGCGCTCCTCGAGGCGTACCGCCTCGACAGCGCGTACCTCAAGGGTTTCTTCCAGCTCGCCCGCGTGCTCGCCGACGCCGGCAAGCTGGATGCGGGATTCGAGATTCTCGACACGCCGGAGCTCGCGAACGTCGTGGCGCCCGCCGAACGCGATTACCAGCGCGGCGTCTTCCTCTACACGGCGCACAAGCCGTTCGACGCGATCGCGTATCTCTCGAGCGCCGCCCAGCAGCGCCCGAACGATTTCGGTCTCCAAACGATCCTGTTCAGGGCTTATCGCGAAGCGGGGAACGATGTGGGACAGATCGCCAGCCTCCAGAAGCTCATCCGCATCGACGGAGGCCGGGTCAGGCGAGAAATGCCGTGGGTGTTCGCCGACCTCGGGAAGCTCTACGAAGACCAGGGCGCCCGCGTGAACGCGCTGCAGATGTACGAACGGTACATTCAGGCGCAGCCGGGCGATTCCCTGGCGAAGGTATTCGAGAAGCGGATCGAAGAATGGAAGGCGAAGAAGCTCATCTCGTGATCGGAGCGGTTCGCGCATAGGTGCTCCCGGCGAACGCCCCTGACGGAGAGACCGGCCATGGAACGGGAGAAAACATCG
>JBFYZJ010000370.1:0-4082 GCA_041309565.1 Candidatus Krumholzibacteriota bacterium | reverse complement strand
CGCGAGCGAGATCGCGGGCCGGAGCAGGTCCCGCCAGGGGAGAGCGCCGTGGAGCGCATGGGCCCGGTGCAGCCCGGCGACGGTGCCGGGAACTCCGGCCGCCAAGGCACCGAGCGTGCTGAGCCCTTCGATCACGCTTCCGAGGGAATCGAGGTACATATCGCGCGACGCGCCGCCCGGCGCGGTTTCTCTGAAATCGATAAAGGAAGCCTCCCCCGACGGCAGCCGGAGCAGCATGAATCCCCCGCCGCCGAGGTTCCCCGCCTGCGGATGAGTTACGGCGAGAGCGAAGCCGACCGCTACCGCCGCATCGACCGCGTTGCCCCCTCGCCGCAGAATCTCGACACCGACAGCCGTCGCCGGCGGGCTCGCCGTGACGACCGTCCCTCCGGTCGCGCATACCTCCCCGCCCGCCGCATGAATCGCCGGGGCGGCTGCCGCGAAAAACGCGCCGAGAATCAAGGCGCGCACCAGCGTTTTCGGTCGATATCGCACGATCCCCTCTCTCCGCGCCCCAGCGGGCAGGCATGCCGATCACTGTATTTCACATTGTATCAGCCATCTAACTCTTTGTAAACTCTCAAATATCAGCCGTTCGCCTTCCATTCTCCCTTGACCCCGGAGAATAACCGCTTTAGAATCCATCCGGGAACAAGCCCACCGAGCGGAAACGGCCGCCGACCCGATCGGCGGTTCGGGGATCATGATTCTCACTCTTCATAAGTAAGGCGGTAGGATAATGAAGATTCGCGTTTGCGCCGCTGTCCTTCTGATGCTCGTTTCGACGGCTGCATCGGCTACTCCCGGAGATGTCTCGAAGAAGACGCCGCTTCGCGCGACGCACGCGACCGGCGTGACGTGGGACGGGCGGAGCGCTTGGGTCGCCGACCGGAAAGCTGACATGTTCTACCGGATCGACCTCGCGAGCGGCGCCGTCCAGGATTCGATCGAGTCCCCCGGCTACTTCCCGTCGGGCCTCGCATGGGACGGAAAGCTTCTCTGGAGCAGCGATCCGACCGACGCGAAGATCTATGCGACGGACGTGGCATCGGGTAGGACCGTACTCGCCGTGGACGCGCCGGCCTCTGGACCCATGGGCATCGCCTGGGACGGCGCGACCCTCTGGGTGTGCGACAACGCGGAGAAGAAGATCTCCCGGATCGATCCGAGCGACGGCACGACCATCACGTCGTTCAAATCCCCCGGAACCGATCCCCGCGGCATCGTCTTCGGCGGCGGCTACCTCTGGTGCTCCGACCGGCTGAGGGACCAGATCTACGGTATCGATCCTTCGAACGGCATGGTCGTCATCGCGCTCGACGCGCCGGGGAGATTCTGCTGGGGGCTCGCGTGGAAGGACGGGCGGCTCCTCGCCGTCGACTATCAAGACGATGCGCTCTACGAAATCGTCGTCAAGGACGGCCGGCCGTACAAGACATACGACACGAGGCGCGCGACGATCGACTTCGCAAACGAAGCGGCGATTTCGGGCGAAGGGGAAATCGTCTCCCTCGACATCAACTGCGCCGTTCCCGTCGACCGGCCCAATCAGAAGATTCTCGGTCCGATCGCATACTCCCCGCAGCCGTCGCGGTTCGCGAAAGACCGCTGGGGGCAGGAAATCGCCGTGTTCCATTTCGAAGCCCTCAAGCCCCCGCAATTCGTCGAAGCCTCGATGAAGGTCTCGCTCGAGACGTCCGCCATCCGCTATTTCATCTACCCCGACGATGTCGGAACCGACATCCCGGCGGACATCAAGAAGCTCTACCTCGTCGACGAGATCAAGTACGACATCGCGAATCCCTTCATCCAGGGCGTTGTCCGCGACGTCGTCGGCTCCGAGACGAACCCCTACTGGAAGGCGCGCAAGCTCTTCCAGTACGTCATCGCGAACATGGAGTACCTGATGGTGGGCGGCTGGAACACCGCCCCTACCGTGCTGCAGCGCGGAAACGGCTCGTGCTCGGAGTATTCCTTCAGCTACATCGCGCTCTGCAGGGCCGCGGGCGTTCCCGCGCGGTACGTCGGCGCCCTCGTCGTGCGCGGTGACGACGCGAGCTACGACGACGTATTCCACCGCTGGTGCGAGGTATATCTTCCCGGCTACGGGTGGGTCCCCGTCGACGCCAACGCCGGGGATCGGGAGCTCCCCGCGGAGCAGGCCGCGGCCTTCGGCGGCATCGCGAACCGCTTCCTCGTCACCACGGCGGGGGGCGGCGCCTCCGAATATCTCGATTGGAACTACAACGCGCAGCCCGAATGGGTATCGACCGGCAAGTGCCGGGTGAAGCTGGAAAGCATCGCCGAATGGGAGCCTATGGCGAAATAGCGGCCCATTGACCGGCCGGCGGATTTCGGCGGCGTCAGCGGGACCGGCCGTCGTTCAGCCCTTCACGCACACCATCGGCTTCAGGCGGACGACGCGCTTGTTGACCCCCGCGCCTTCCATGATGGCGACCACGTTGTCCACGTCCTTGTAGGCGCCCGGCGCTTCCTCGGCGACCCCCGGCTTGCTGTGGACGCGCACGACGATGCCTCGCGCGGCGAGATCGGCGATGATTTTCTCCCCGCGGTATTCCCTGAGAGCCTGCTTTCTCGAGGCGCGCCTTCCCGCGCCGTGAACCGCGCTCCCGAAGGTTTCCTCCATCCCCTTCTCCGTGCCGATGAGAACGTACGAGCTCGTGCCCATCGTCCCGCCGACGAGAACGGGCTGGCCGACGTCGCGGTATCGTTCCGGCAGGCCGGGGCTGTGCGGGCCGAAGGCGCGTGTGGCGCCCTTGCGGTGCACGAGCAGATCGGCCGGCGTTCCGTCCAGAACGTGCCGCTCGAACTTGAGGTTGTTGTGACCGACCTCGTACATCGTCCGCATCCCGGCGCCGGCGGCCCCAAACACTTCGCGGAACGCCTTCCGAACGAGGTGCGCGATCGCCTGCCGGTTCGCGAAAGCGCAGTTGATTCCCGATTTCACCGCGGCGATGTAGCGCTTCCCCTCGGGGCTCGTGATGGGCGCCGCTACGAGCTCGGATTCCCGGATGGGGATCTTGTATTTCTCGCTCGCCCTCCGCAGAACCGACTGGTAATCGGTGCCGATCTGATGCCCGAGCGCGCGGCTCCCCGTATGGATGCTCACCACGACCGTGCCGGCGAGGAGCCCGAAGGCCGCCGCCGCACGCTCGTCGTACACGGCGTCGACGTACTGCACCTCGAGGTAGTGGTTGCCGGAGCCGAGCGTTCCGACCTGCTTGAACTGCCGATCCTTTGCGGTGTCGCTCACGCACGACGGATCGGCCCCTTCCACCACGCCCCCCTCCTCCACGTAGGCGAGATCGTCCACCGACTCATAGCCCCGCTCGATCACGAACGGGGCTCCGCGCATGAGCACCTCGTCGATTTCCTTGCGCGAGAGCTTCAGCGAGCCGGTGGAGCCGATGCCGGCCGGCACGATCCTGAAGAGCGCGTCGGCGAGATCCTTCTTTCGCTGCTCCACGTCCGCCTTGGAAACGCCGGCGATCATCGTCCGCACGCCGCAGTTGATGTCGAATCCGACTCCGGCGATCGTCACGACCCCCTCGTCGATATCGAAGGCGCCGACGCCGCCGATGGGAAATCCGTAGCCGGGATGAATGTCCGCCATCGCGAGGGAAGCCTTCCGGATGCCGGGGAGGCACGCTACGTTCCGCACCTGAAACAGCGCGTCCCACTCCTTGCTCTTGCTCTCCGACAGGAGAAACCGGATCGAATCTTCATCGGCGTAGATTCGGCCGGGCACGTTCATTTCGCCCGATTTCGGGATCTCCCAGAGATAATCGTGGATCTTTTGTATCTCGACTCTCGGCATATGGATCGATCTCTTTCAATCCGCCAGATGTTTTTTCAGGGTCTTCTCCAGGTCTTTGCCGCGCAGACTCGCGCCCGCCGCCAGAATGATGCCGTCCGGCCCGATCAGAAACGGGCTCGGAATTCCCCTGACCCCGAACTTCTTGGCCATATCGCTGTCGCTTCCCCCTTCGAGCACCGCATTCAGCCAGGGGAGCCTCCATTTTCCTCTTCTGAATTTCGCCACATCCTTCGCATCCTTGTCG